>JBDTJA010000314.1:0-6532 GCA_039936075.1 Opitutaceae bacterium
GCGACGGGAAAATGGCCGGAAGGTCTCACGGAGCAAAGGGCTCCGAAGTGTCCGTCCCGGCAAGTTAGCGGCGGAGGCTAAAGTGAATCTGAACTGAGGCTTAATTTTGATTAAGCAGCGGCCCGGATGGCCGCGCCCTCATTCCAATCGGCGCGGGAGATTCGCTGATCGAGGTTAAATCCTGCTGAACGTTGACTTAATCCATATTCACTATCCGCGCCGGCATCGGATCGATGCCCCTCCTCCGGACGACCGCTTTACTACCGGGCAACCGGAGCCCAGAACGCCGGGTCCCGGGCGATCCAAGCGGTCGGCACGAGACTGATCGCGGGCTCAACCCGGAAGAAGCGCTCCTCTGCATCCTCCATGGATTCGGCGCGCAGGGCCTCCATTCGGGCGTCTTCCTGGGGAGTCAGGATTTCGCCAAAGCCTTGAGCCTTGAGCTCGTCGTACTGTTGCAGCGAGCGCAGCGGCCGGACGATCATCCACGCAAGGCCCCGCACCCCGCTGTTCAATTTGAAAACATGCAGGGGGCCGTCCAGCCCGCCCTTGTTGTGCCCATCGCGCGACATGCGTCGAAGCTCGAGATAGGCGAGGTGGTGCCCGGCCCGAACGTGCACAACAATGATATCGAGATAGCGCGCCTGCGCCCAGTCGAAACCGGGTTGATACGTCAGGTCCGGCAAATAAGTCGCCGTCTGCGTCTGCCGGTGCGAGAGGCAGACCCCCGCCTGCTCATCGAGCCGATCCAGCGCGGCCCGGGTCGCCGGGAGCTTTTCGACCGCCAGACGCGTCGCTTCAATGTCGGCCAGGTGTTGGTGAAAATTGAAGGTCCACACCTCCTCGGGACCGGACACCGACACCAAGCCTACCGCGATCTGACCGCCCGCCACCGGCCGCAGGGCCTCCGTCGCGGCAGCGCGGGTTTTCAGGAAAGCCGGCATTTTTCCCGGTACGACCGCCTCCTGCGTTATGCCGAGAATCACGGGAGACAGGGTCGGGGCGGTCGTCTGCGCCCTCAGCGGTGCAATAGTCGAAAGGAAACCGGCGCAAAGGGCAGCGGCAGTCAGCCGCCGAACCACACCGTCCGGCCTGAGGAAAATCACGTTTTTATAAGAGCCGATGATTGCGGATCGGGATGAACGGTCGCGCTTATTTGATCGCTTTCATCGCCACTTCCGCGAACCGGTTGTCATAGGTCTCCTCGGGCTGGACCTTGCCGCTTTGCGCGGCGTTGCGCCGATACTTGCCTTCGGGGCTATCGTCAAAGTTCGTGTGGAACAGCACCTCGCAGGCGTATTTCGCCGCTGCCGGCGGGATCGTGTAGTCACCGTTGGTCAGGCCAGGCTGCACCTTCGCGATTTCGTCGGTCTTGGCCTTCTTGTATTCCGCCCAAAGGTCGTTGTTGATGTCCGGCGCGAAATAACCCGGCGGCATCTTGGCGATGATCTCCTCCGCCGTGTGCGTATTGATGTAGTGCATCGTGCGCGTGAAGACATTCACCAGGCGTTGCACGCGATCCGGATGGGCCGCGATATAGCTCGGCGCCAGATAGAGACAGCGGGCAGGCCAGATTTCGCCCAACGCCGCCCGGGTGCCGGCCGCGGTCGAAAGATCGTAGAGCGGGGTCACGAGTTTCGTGGCCGCGAGCCCGGACGTCATCGGCTCCATGCACGCGACAATGTCGACTTTGCCTTCCCGCAGGGCCCTGGTCAGCAACGGCAGCTTGGCCGACAAATCGGCCGGCGCGGGCGTGTAACTGTCCTGCGACAGTCCGGCCTTCATGATGACTTGGTCCGTCAGATAGCGGCGCGTGGAAAACCCCGCCGAGTCCGCGATGACTTTGCCTTTGAAATCGGCGGCCGTCTTGACCTCATCCTTCAGGCGATTGGCGACCGAGATCGTGAGATGCGGGCTGTTCTCGATCAGAAAGACCGCGCACGCCGGCTGGCCGTTGCCGATGCCGAAGACCACACGCTGGTACCAGCAGATCTCGGCATCGATCGTGCCGTCATTCAGCAATTCGGTGGAGTAAAAGTCGTCGTCACGGTAATTCATGACATTGACCATCTCCACGTCGATGCCCTCCTGCTCAAAATAGCCCAGGCCCAGCGCCAGCTCCGGGACGAGGTGGCCGATTCCCGGCATGGGCGCGAGGCGAAGTTTAAATCGCTCCGGCTTCGCGGCAAATGCGACGACGGCGAGCAGGCTGAAAAGGCAGGCAAGGACACTCAGGCGGGACGGGAATTTCATTGGCGTTAAAGGCAGCAGTTGGGCTTGTCAGGATGGTCGGGGCACATGAACCCATGCTGAACGAGTCCTTAAATATTTTTTATTTCGCCGTGGTCTCCGGTCTCGCCAGCACCGCGTGGCCGCGCCTGTGGTCGAACTCGCCGTCCCACCGGGCGACGACGAACGTGGCGACGGAGTTGCCGATGAAATTGGTGATGGCGCGCGCCTCCGACATGAAACGGTCCACGCCGAGTATAAGCGCCATGCCCGCCACCGGAATCTTGCCAGTGGAGGCCAGCGTGGCGGCGAGCACGATGAAGCCGCTGCCGGTGACGCCCGCCGCGCCTTTCGAGGTGAGCAAGAGCACGCCAATCAAACCTAGCTGGTTGGCCAAGGTGAGGGGAGTGTCGGTGGCCTGCCCGATGAAGAGCGCCGCCATCGTCAGATAGATACAGGTTCCGTCCAGGTTGAAGGAATACCCCGCTGGCACCACCAGGCCGACCACCGGACGCGCACAACCCGCGCGCTCCAGCTTTTCCATCAAGCCCGGGAGGGCCGCCTCGGAGGACGACGTGCCGATGACAATCATCAGCTCCTCGCGGATATATTTGAGAATTTTCCAGAGACTGAAGCCGTTGAGCCGGGCGATAGTGCCCAGAACCACGAGGATGAAAACCCCGCACGTCAGGTAAACGCACGCCATGAGGCGGGCGAGTGCGGCCAGCGAGCCCAAGCCGTACTTCCCGATGGTGAAGGCCATCGCGCCGAAGGCGGCGAGCGGGGCCAGCCGCGTGACGATGGACACTACTCCGAAAAACATCCGGGCGATTTCCTGCAGCAAGTTAGTGAGGGGACGAGCGCGTTCGCCCAGCCGGGCCAGGGCGAAGCCCGATAACAGGGCGATGAACAGCACCGGCAGGATATCACCGTCCACAAACGCGCCCACGAACGTGTTGGGGATGATATGCAGCAGGTAGTCCACCGCACCCAACGAGTGGCCGGCATTGACGTATTGGTCGATCCCCTTGGTATCGAGGGTGGCGGCCGTCGCGTGCACCCCGTCGCCGGGTCGGAAAACGTTGGCCACGACCAAGCCGATGATCAGCGCGAAGCTGGTGACGACCTCGAAATAAATGAGTGCCTTCATCCCCACGCGGCCGACTTTTCGCATATCGCCGATACCGGCGATGCCCGCCACGACCGTCGTGAAAATGATCGGTGCAATCAGCATCCTGATTAGCTTGATGAAACCGTCGCCCAAGGGTTTCAGCGGCACCGCCCAATCAGGCCGGAATTGCCCCAGCAACACCCCAAGCACGATGGCGATCAACACCTGGACATAGAGACTGGAGAAGACGCGCTTCATGGATTGGGCGGGGTGGCGGAGCAGAGTGATGGCAAGGCGATCGGTAAGTCGGGATCAGTCGAGTTTCTCAAGTTGTTGGCGCAGGACGGCGCCGGTGAGGGGCAGGTAATCGCCTTCGCGAATTACGGCCTGCTGGCCTTGGCGGCTGAGAATGTAGCGCAAGAACTCCCGCACCTTGGGATCGACCTTGGGATCAGCCGGCTCGCCGCTGGGCTGGTCCGGCGCGAAGTAGAGATAGACCAGCCGGGACAGCGGATACGTTCGGCTGGCGACGTTCACCCGGGTGGGCTCCACGTAGGGACCCGCCGCGGTTTCCGCGAGGGCCAGCGGTTTGGTCTGTGGCGTCCGATAGCATATTCCGGTGTAGGCGATGCCGAGCGGATCGTGACTGAGCGCCTCCATCATTTTGGACCGATCGGCGTATTCCTGCAGTCCCTCCGCCCACGTGTCGGCGCCGCCCATCACGCGAGTTTGGAAATACGAGGTGCCGCCGGGGTAAATTCCTGGCGGTCCGTACACATGGATCGGCCGGTCGGCCCACTCCCCGGTCAGACCGAGCTGGCCCCATGTGCGGAGATTTTTTTCGGGGCCGCGCGCCTGGTCCTTGTTCCACTTCAAGCCCTGCCAGCCGCCGGTACGTTGCGCGCCAAAGATTCCGTCCAGCTGCGCGAGCGTGAGCCGGGCGAGCGGGTTGTCGTGGTGAACAAAAACCGTCAGGGCGAAAGTCTTGTTCGGCACATCGAAACTGCCGGTCGCCACCGCGATCTCCACCGGAAGCAGCAGCGAGCGACGGTAGATTCCATAAAATTCGTAGGTAAAAATCTGCCGACCCATCGCCGCGAGGTCAGCCGTTGACTCGAACAGCCCGAACGGCGCCGACGCCGTGCCCTTCAAGTTGTAGGTGAAAAAAATCCCGGGCTGATAACGGTGGAACCCTTCCTCCCAGTTCCTCAACAGCGTCTCCATCTGCGGATTGCCCCAAATCCGCAGCACGCCCGTGACAGCGTGGGCCGGGACGTAGTCGGGCAGCGTCGCCGGATTATCCCGCGCCGGGGCCGCAGCCTGCGCGCCCAGCCCACCAGCCACCATGATCAAAATCGTGAGAAGACGCCGGTTCATTCGAGCTTTTTCAGTTGTTCCCGGACTGCTTCCGGCGAGAGCGGGATAAACATGCCGTCGTCGAGCACGGCTTGCTGGCCTTCCCGGCTCAGGACATAAGTGAGGAACTCCTTCAACCGCGGGGATACTGGCTGGCCAGGCCGCCGATTCAGATAAATATAGACCGCCGTGACCAGCGGGTAGCTTCGGTCATGAAAACTTTCGGCCGTCGGCGCCACGAACGGGCCACCCGGAACGGCCAGCGCGAGCGCCTTCACCTTGGGATTTTGCTCCACCACGCGCATGAAGCTGAACCCTATTGCATAACGGTCGCCGGCCACACTGCCGACAATCTGGGCATCCGCCGGGATTTCCGCTCCCCCCCGCACCAATTCCTGCAGTGCCGGGTTCCATTTGTCCCCGCCGTGGAAAACCACCTTCTGGATGAGCCCCGACCAGCCACTGAGAGTGGCGTCGATGCCATAAAGCTTGATCGGCTGGTTCGCCCACTCCCCCGTCAGGCCGAGCTGGCCCCATGTGCGGATGTTTTTTTCGGGGCCGCGGGCTGGCGCGGTGGACCAGGTCGTTCCGACCCAGCCGCCGGTGCGCTCGGCGCCGAAGATGCCGTCGAGCTGTTCCAGCGTCAGACCCGTGAGCGGATTGTCCTTATGCACCAAAACAATCGCGCCAGGGGTGTTCCCTTTCCGTTGATTGAAGCCGCCGGTGGCGAACATGATTTCAAGCGGCGCGTAGCCGTAGATGCCCTCGAAGCCCTTCAAATCCGAGCGCCACGCATCGTGACCCGTCACGGCGAAGTCCGCGGTGCCCGCGCAGAGTCCGCTGAACCAGGTGGGCACCGTGTACTCCGAATACCGCACCAACGGATGCAATTTCAGGAAGCGGTCCTGCCACAGATGCACGAGATGCTGCGTGAGTTCCGTGTCATGAATCCGGACCACTCCGTGCACATTCGATGACGCTGCGTGGTAGGCCGGCAAAGGACCGAGCTCAAAGGTGGCCGCGCAAGCCATGGATCCGCCCACGACCAAACCTGCCGCCAGCAACAGAAAACGTTTCATCGCGTGAATGGAGCAGCGCACATAAGCAAATCGGGAAAAGAAAACAGCCGCCGGGTTGGGGCGGCTGTGAAGTACGGAATGGCTGACGTTGTCGCCGCGTCAGAATTTCATGCCGAGGGAGAGCGTGAGTTTACGCTGTTCTCCAACGTTAAGGGTGATGGCACTCTGCGACGAAGCAATGTACCGCCGGTCAAACAGGTTCTGAATATTGAGGGCGAGGTCGTAGCGGTCCCACCGATAGTACACGGAGCTGTCCACCCGGGTCCAACCCGGCAGACGGTAATAGACCGAGGTCGTGGGGTCGCCCGCCCAGGCTTTGCCGACATAAATCACGCCCGTGCCGAAACCCAATCCCTTCAACTGGCCATCGGGAATATTGTAACGCGTCCAGAAATTACCCGTGAGCCGCGGGGCGTTGGCGAGGTCGAGTCCGACCGTCTGCGGGTTCTGGAGGGAAGCCGAAATGGTCGCCGCGGAATAAGCCACGCCGGCCTGAAGTTGCCAGTTCGTCATCGGCTGCCACTGCCCCTCGAGTTCGACGCCTTTGCTCTCCTGGCCGCCGTCGAGGCGGGAGATCTGCTGACCAATTTGGGCCCCGCCAGTCGCCACGGCAAAGTTGGTGCCGGACGGGACCACGACGTTGGTCCGCTTGATTTCGTAGACCGCCAGGGTCATGTTGAGGTTCTTCGTCGGAGCACTGAATTTCAGTCCCGTTTCGTACTGCTCGCCCGATTCGGGCGGGAAGGTGGAATTGCCA
>JBDTJA010000315.1:0-3405 GCA_039936075.1 Opitutaceae bacterium
CACCGCCCGCGCCGACCTCACCGCGCTGGAAAAAAGAGTCGCCTCGGTCCTCGTCGCACCCGTCCGCCGCACCGTTTTGAAAGGAACCGCCCATGCCGCTTGAACCCATCCCGAAACTCATGTCGGCCGCGCGCGCCGGGAAATATGCCCTCGGCTATTTCGAGAGCTGGAACCTCGAGTCGCTCCAGGGCACAATCGACGCCGCCGAGCAATCGCGCGCCCCGATCATCATCGGCTTCAACGGCGACTTCCTCTGCCGGCCCGAGCGCCGCGCCGCCGAGCGCCTGTCCTGGTACGGCGCCCTCGGCCTCGCCGCTGCGCAGTCCGCCACGGTACCCGTCGGATTCATTTTCAACGAATGCCCCAATGATACCTGGGTGCACGCCGCCGCGACCGCCGGCTTCAATTTGATCATGCCCGCCGACCCCGCGGCGCCCTATGAGGGCTATGAGCGGCGCGTAACAACGCTGACCACCTACGCCCATGCTCACGGCACCGCCGTCGAGGCGGAAATCGGCACCCTCCCCTGCGGCTCGTCGGGCAACGTCGGCCACGACGGCGACCTGACCGATCCGGAGCTCGCCGCTCAATTTGTCGCCGCGACCCACATTGACCTCCTCGCCGTGAGCGTGGGCAACGTCCACATCAAGCTCGCCGGCCGCCAGGACCTGAACCTCGACCACCTCGAAAAGATCACGAAGCGCGTGACCATCCCCCTCGTGCTGCACGGCGGCACGGGCATTGCCACCGATTCTCTGCAGCAGGCGATCGCGCGTGGCGTGACGAAAGTGAACTACGGTACTTATCTGAAGCAGCGCTACCTCACCGCGATCCGCGCGGCCCTGAAAAGCGATGTGGCGAACCCGCACGAACTGCTCGGTATCGGTGGCGAAGCCGACGTGATGGTCATCGGCCGGCACGCGGTGCGGGATGCGGTCTTGGAACGAATTGTAACCCTCGGTTGCTGCGGGAGATCTTAATCATGGCTGAAATCGCATGCGTTGGAATTCTGGTGGAGGACACGTTCTGTGGCCCGATGAAGGAGTTGCCCCACGAGGGCCGACTGCTCGCCGTTGATGCCATGCCGATAAAAGTCGGCGGCTGCGCCGCGAACGTTGCTCTCGACCTCGTCAAACAGGGCCTGTCCGTGGACATCATCGGCTGCCTCGGGCGCGACTCCGCCGCGAAGTCGCTCATCAGCTCGCTGGAAAAGCAACAGATCAGCTGCGGACACATGGTCTACTCCGACCAGTACCCCACCAGCAAAACCGTCGTCCTCCTCGTCGAGGGCCAGGACCGCCGCTTCATCCACATGTTCGGCGCCAACCAGGCGCTCAGCGCCCGCGACGTCCAGCACGCCTGGCTCGAAGGCGTGAAGATATTCTACCTCGGCGGCTTGTTCGCGATGCCCGGCATCCAGACGGCCGAGTTGCTGGAACTGCTGAAATACTGCCGGTCGAAGGGCATTGTGACCGTGGTGGACGTCGTGATTTCCCAAGGCTGGGAAAGCAGCGACGAACTCACCGTGCTGCTGCCCGAGATTGATTACTTCCTGCCCAACGACGATGAGGCCCATCAGATCACCGGCCTCACTGATCCCGCCGAGCAGCTGCGCTTCTTTCAAAAATGCGGGGCCCACACGGTGATCATCACGCAGGGCAAAGCCGGCGCCATCGCGTCGCGCGACGGCCACGTTTGGCACTCCGAGATCTTTCCCGCCAAGGTCCTCGATCCCTCCGGCTCGGGCGACGCGTTTAGCTCGGGGATCATCACGGCGATCCGCCGCGGCTGGGACATGCCTAAGATGCTGAGATACGCCAGCGCACTCGGCTCGTCCGCCACCCGCGCCGTCGGCACGACGGATGGCGTGTTCACTGCCACCGAAGCCGAGGCGTTCCTCGCCGCTAATACCCTCAAAGTCACCTCCGGGTCCCTCTGATACTGAACCCTGAAGTTGCCCGCAGATTGAAACGAAAGGACGCGAATGAATACCGATTACTTAGAAACTTTCCGGCCTCAAAATTCGCGGCCATTCGTGTCCATTCGCGGGCAACTCTGATTTTATGGATCTCAAAATGAAAATGCCGGACCTAGCGACGACGGACTCCGCGATCAAGGTCATCAAGTGGCTCGTGGAACCCGGCCAGCCCATCAAACGCGGCCAGGCCCTCCTCGAGGTCGAAACCGACAAGGCGACGATGGAGGTCGAATGCATTGCCACGGGCATCTTCAAAGAAGGCGTCGCGAAGGTCGGCGATTCGCTGCTGGCCGGGCAAATCCTCGCCGTCATCGAAATCGAGGGTCCTGCGCGACCAGCACCCGCTGCGGCGCCAGCCGCACCCTCCGAAGTTCCGCCGGGCGGAACGAAGGAGGGCCCGTCAGTCATCCCGGCCACTTCCCCTCCCGCGCCAAAATCCGGCGGGATGTTCGCCAAGAACCGCGCCGCGGCGGGTTCACCTCCCTCCAGCCCCACTTAAACGACGTTTTCCCCATCCCCATGAAATCTCCACTCACTGCCAACCGCGTCGCCGAGTACGACCGCGAAGGTTATCTCATCATCAAGCACCCGATCTTCTCGCCCGAGAAATTCGTCCGCTTGCATCAGTATTGCGCCGGCAAGTTCGCCGAGATCAACAAGGGCGCCGACCTGCCCGCGCTTTACGACTGCCCGCACTGGGCCGACCCGCGTATCTTCGAGTGGATCATGGCCCCAGAGATGCTCGACCTTGTTGAGCCACTGATCGGCCCTGACATCGGCATCTTCGCCTGTCACCTCCTCCAGAAACCGCCGGGGGTCGGCAAGCGCGTGCCGTGGCATGAGGACTCCGCCTACTGGAAGGGCGCGCTCACTCCGATGGAAGTCGCCTCGATCACCATCGCGCTCGATCCCTCGATTCCCGAGAACGGCGGCCTGCGCGTCATTCCCGGCACGCACAAGCACGGCTATTCGGACTATGTCGATGTCGCCCGGCCGCAGGACGAGGTATTTCCGATCGAAGTCAAAAAAAGCCAGATGGACGAGTCCAAGGCCGTTGATCTCGGCCTGCAGCCCAACGAAGCGTCGATTCATCACGGCAAAATCATCCATGGCTCCAACCCGAACACAGGGAAGATCTACCGCTCAGTCCTCACCGTGCGCTACTTCCCGACCACGGTGAAGTTCACGAAGGAGAATCATCCGCATTTTGCCGCGGCCAAGTTCAATATCTACCTCGCCCGCGGCCGGGATCATGCCGGCAACACCTACGCCGACCCCACCAAGTCCTACGTGGGTGGCGAGCCGGTCCACACCGCCTGAGCAGGGCTTCACAGCTTTCATGAACTTATTTGTCGTTCTGGTCCCGCCCCGGCCGGAAAATAATTCAGTCCGATATTGTAGGGCGGGGTCGCCGAACCCCGCCTTGA
>JBDTJA010000316.1:0-3124 GCA_039936075.1 Opitutaceae bacterium
GCCGGGCGGCGCCAGGGTCGCGCCGTCGAGGAAGGTAACGGTGCCGCTGCGCCCGTTGCTGATCGCGAGCTGGTGGGTGTCGGCCAGAAACTCCGCGCCCTGATTGCGGTTGAACGGGCCAGTGACGGCCCGGACCCACCGGTTGGTCTTCAGGTCAAAGATCTCCAACGTATGAATGTCCTGCGCGTTGGCGAAAAGCCGTGCCGTCGCGGGATCGGCGGCAAGGTGGTCCCAGGTGCCCGTCATGCCGGGCACCGGGATCTTCGCGAGCAAATGGAGACCGGCGGCTTTCTCCGCCGGCGTCGACTCGTCCGCCCGGAGGGAGGACACTAGGGCCAGACCGACGGCCAGAAGGGAACAAGGGATTCTAAGCGTCATGGGAATGGGCCGGAACGCCGGCTATTCGAGTTTCTTGAGCTGCTCGGCGACCATCGCGGCCGTGAGCGGGAGATACTTGCCGTCGCGCTGGACCTCGGCCTGGCCTTCCTGGCTGAGGATGAAGCGGAGGAACTCCTTCACCTTCGGCTCCATCGTCTGGCCGCGCAGCACCGTGGTGTAGAAATAAACCTGGGTCGTAAGCGGATAGGTGCCGTTCTGGACGTTATCGATCGTGTGCTCGACCAGCGGGCCATTCCCTGCGCCCACCGCGAGCCGGTGCACATTCGGCTGCTCGCTCCGGTAGCGGTTGAAGCCGATGGCATATTTATCGCGGCCGACGGCCGCGTTGATCTCGTTGGCCTCGAGATGGCGCTGGCCATCGGCGGCCATATAGTTGCCGTAGGTGTGGATCGTCTCGTTCCACTTGTCGCTCCCCTTCAGCACCAAGTCGCAGAAGGCCGTGGCGGTGTTGTAACGCAGACTAAAGCCGTAGACATGAATCGGCTTGTCCGCCCACTCACCGGTCAGGCCGAGCTGACCCCATGTGCGGATGTTTTTCTCCGGACCGCGCGCGAGGTCGGGGCGGTAATTGGTGCCGACCCAGCCGCCGTCGCGCTCGGCGCCGAACACCCCGTCGAGCTGCTCCATGGTGATGCCCTTGAGCGGATTTTCGCCATTGACGATGATCGTGAAGGAATTTTCCCAGCCGCCGACGTCATAGGAGCCGGTGACGGCCGCGATCTCGACGGGGTCCACGTTCTTCATGCGTTCGTAAGCCAGAAGGTCGTAGAAGCCCGGCTTGTGGGAAAAGATGATGTCCGCCTCGTTGTAATCCAAGGCGCCAAAGGCACCAGCCGAGGTTGGCAGATAATACGAGATGCGGGCGCCCGGCTGGAACTTGGCAAAGGCCTTTTGCCAGTATTCGCCCAGCAGACCGTCCGCGATGTAGTTATTGCCATGAATCTTGATCCAGCCGGTTACCAGGGTCTGCGGCACGTAATGCGGCAGTGCACTCAGGTCGAAGCGCGGCTGGTAGAACGCCTTTTCGCCGCGCTCGCGAACGATGCGGAAGTGCTCCACCTGGGCCTTGAGAGCGTTCTTGGTATCGGCCGACTCCCCCGGCTGGGCTTGGAGCAAAGGCACAAACAGTACAGCCGCCAGGGCCGTCAGCAGTGAGAGGTATTTTTTGGAATGGAGATTCATCGGGTTGATTCGGATCGGGGATGGAGAAAATTTTCCTGGCTTGTTCACTGCAGCTTCTGGAGTTCGGCGGCGGCGACCGCAGGAGGCAGTGGTAGCCAGCCATCGGCGGCCGCGATAGCGGACTGGCCTTCCTGGCTCAAAACGTACCGGAGGAATTCCTCAATTTTCGGGGGCACTGCGGTGCCTGGTTCACGATCGATCACCATGTAGATCGGGCGCGTCAGCGGGTAAGCCATGCTTTTCACCTCCGCCAGCGTGCCGGTGTAGTATGGTCCTGAGGCATGTTCGGCGAGCGCGATGGTCTTCATACCGGGCACCGTCGTCCCGAGGCAGCCGAAGCCCACGGCCCCCGGGTTTTGCGCCACCGCGTTAGCGATGACCTCATCCGGGCCGAGCTTGCCGCGTCGCATCGGCAGTTGGATGACCGACGGACGGAAGTCGGCCCCCTTGGTCACGATCAACTGCACGAAATAATCCACCCCGTTTGGCAAACGATGGATATAGGCCTTGATCGGCCGGTTGGCCCATTCGCCCGTCAGACCGAGTTCGCCCCACGTCTTGATTTCCTGCGCGCTGCCCCGGCGGCGCTCGGAGGAATAAATGGCGTCGAGCTGGTCGAGCGTGATCTGCTTGATGGGATTGGACGCGTTCACATACACGCCAAGCGCCGGCGTCAGCCCCGCTGTCCGGTGCGCGCCGAGGCCGACGAGGATGACCGTGGGGGCGTAGCCCCGGATTTTTTTGAAATTTTCGACTTCGTAAGCCCAGAGCTCGCGCGCAGGAAATCCGAGTTCGTAGGCACCCGACGCCACCATTGGGACCGAGGCGAGTGGCGACGTGCCCTTGGCAATGATCTCCAGCCCCGGCTGGAGCTTGGCAAAGCGTTCCACCCAGATTTTCATCAAGGGCTCCGCGGACGTTTCGCAGGTGACCCGCAGGTCGCCGGTCAGGACCGTGCGCGGTTGATAGTGCGGCGGAGTCAATTCCGCGCCGGAGCTACGCGCCGCCATGAGCGCGAGGACGCCAAGGCAAATGAGTGGGAGACGGACGTTTGCGGTGAGGTTCATGGATAAATTCAGTCGAGTTTGCGGAGTTGCGCGCGCACGACCTCGGCGGTGAGCGGAAGATATTTTCCGTCCCGCTGGATCGCCTCCTGCCCTTCCCGGCTCAGGACATAGCGGAGAAACTCCCTCACCTTCGGGTCGAGCGGCGTGCCCGGGGGACGGTTGACGTAAAAAAACATCTCAAAACCCAGCGGATACGTGCGGTTCTGCACGTTCTCGATGGTCAGCGGCACGTAGGGTCCGCCCTCTTTCACCGCGAGGGCCAAAGCCTTCGTGTCGGGCGTCACGTTTTGGATGCCGGTCCAGCCGATGCCGTACCGGTCGTGCCCGAGGTCCTTCATCATTTCCGCCGCGGCAATCGCCAGCGTCCCGTCCGCTTTGGCGTAGTTGGCGTACTCGCGCAGGTGCTCGTTCCACTTGTCGCCGCCATGGAAAACGACGTGCTCGAACATGTCGCAGTTATTGTAGCGGAGGTTCAG
>JBDTJA010000317.1:0-18228 GCA_039936075.1 Opitutaceae bacterium
GCCGGACGACGAAGCAATCGAGCGTTTTCAATCCCCGGATTCGGCGATTTTCATCCTGAGCCTCGCGATGGATTCAGTGAGACTCCGCAGCGGGCTTCGACGCTATCCAACTGAATTCCTCCCTTCGCTCAGAAATGACAAATTGGGTTTAAAGACACTTCCCAGCTGGATCGCCGCGGCACGCGTCGTGCCCTCCGCGATGACGACCATCCTCGCCTCCCGTCAGCTCTTCAGTGACTTCGCCGGCACACGTTTCACCGTCGTGAACTTGGCGCGGAAGAGCTCATCGAGCAGTTCGCGAGCCTCGGGCGAAATTCGTTTCACCAAATCGTTCAGCGCAGGCAGAGGCTTCGTGTCGGTCTCTTCGGTCGCTCCCACCGGAGCGCCGGATGACACGTCCGCCTCATTGCGATCGCGGAACTCCGCGCGGAACGCCGTCTCGGAAGCTTCGTCTGGCCAGTTGGTCGTGGCGCCTTCGACCTCCGCCTCATCGAGCGCTTCACTTTTCGCCGGCTCCAGCGCGCGCGTCACCGTTGCGTCCTTCGTGATCCCCAGCGCGACCGTCAGCCTCGCCTCCAGCCGGTCAATCAGTCCTTTTTTTTTTCGCTGTCGGCCGTTGCGGCTGCAGGTGTTTCATCAGCCAAAGTGGCTAACTCCCGGATGAGGCTGTCAATCGCGCGAGCCCGGCTGGCCTCGACGGCTTTTAACAGCGTCACCTCAAAATTGATCTTCTCCGCCAAGCCCAGTTTAACCGCACCTTCACCCTCGCGCAGCCCGTCGAGCAGACGCGTGATCTGCTCCGTCGTCATCACCACGCCGCCCAGCACGCTGCTCCGACCGCCCTGCGCAATGGCATCAAGCAGCGCCGCGCGCACCTGCGCTTGCAAGTCGAGCAGCAGACGCACCAGATCTCGTCCGTCGGCGTCGCACGCGTCCACGATCGCCACGATCTGCTTGTGATCACCCGCCGCCAGTGCCGCGGCCAGCGCGGTGATTTTCTCCGCAGCCACGAGGCCATACACATCCAGTACGTCCGGCTCGGAAATTTCCCCGCCGCAGAACGAGATCATCTGGTCGAGAATGGACTGCGCGTCGCGCATCCCGCCGTCCGCCAGACGCGCGATACAGGCGAGCGCGGGCGCGGTGATCTTGATCTTCTCTGCCGTCGCGATCTTTTGGAGCCGCTCGACGATCAGCGCCGGGGGAATTGGCCGCAGGTCAAACCGCTGGCAGCGCGACACGATGGTCGGGAGCACTTTCTGCGGCTCAGTCGTGGCAAAGATGAACTTCACATGCTCCGGCGGCTCCTCGAGGGTTTTGAGCAGCGCGTTGAACGCCTGCACGGAGAGCATGTGGACCTCGTCGATGATGTAGACCTTGAACTTCCCCTGGGCTGGCGCGTAACGCACGGTGTCGCGGAGGTCGCGCACCTGGTCCACGCCGTTGTTCGAGGCACCGTCGATCTCGATCACATCGAGATGCGAGCCCTCGGCGATGGCGAGGCACGCGGGATCATTGACGTCGAAGTCCGCCTTCGGGCCTCCGGTGCAGTTGAGCGCCTTGGCAAAAAGCCGCGCGAGCGAGGTTTTGCCGGTGCCGCGCGGGCCAACGAAGAGATAAGCGTGGGCGATCCGGCCACGGGTGATCGCATTTTTCAGGGTGCGCACCACATGGTCCTGGCCGACGACGTCGTCGAATGTCTGGGACCGCCATTTGCGGGCGATGACTTGATAACCGGTGGGCACTGTGCCCAAGACCAAATCCGAAATCCCAAAGGGCAAATAAAAACGTTCCGGTCGAGCAGTCGTCTCCGGGGATATGGTTCCCCCAGGCCTCATGAGCCCGATCCGCCCAGGCCAACAGCACTGCCTCCACCCGCCCGGCAGGGGAAAAACGTGCTGTCATCGCGGGCAAAAATCGCAGAAAAAATAGGTGGCCAGGCACTCCACGGCACTGGAAGAAAGTCGTTACCGTTGCTGCCTTCCGGCCCTGGCGGAGTTCACGCTACTGCCCATGCATGGCACCTGGCCGACGCGGACCATGGGCCGGAATCCTGATCGCGCAACCCCAATTTCGACGAGCCACCACCCTTCACTGGGGCGGCGGTGACGGCGGCTGCCGGTCTTTCACGCGCCGGGCGCGTTCCTCGAAAAAGTGCCTGACGCGTTCGCGCTGTTGTTTGACCGATTCTTCAAATTTGGCCTTTTGCACCGGATTCAGGACCGCGGCAATGTCGGCTTGCATGCGCGCCAAGACAGTCGCTGATGAACGTTGGGTCGTCCGGCGCAGCTCGCGTAATTCTTCCGAGGCGGCGGTCACGATCGGGTTAACCTTGGCCTGCTCCTCCGGAGTGAGTTCCAGCTCCTTGGTCAAGCGGTGCATCAACTGCGGACCATATTGCTCACCCATGGGCCGGTGCTGCACGAACGCCTTGCCCCACCGGAGAGTAACCAATCCTCCGACGAGGATGCCGGCCACAAAAATGCCGGTGAAGGCCATGATGACTTTCCAAGGCTTGTCCATTGTCAGGAAACGAGGTCGACGATTTCGGCCACCGGGTCATCCGTGCTCGGGCTGATGGTCGCATCGTCGCGGAACAGCCCCGCAAAGGTGGCGTAGTTGGTCGCGACGCAAACCATCGCGAGCAGGGCGGCGAGACCGAGCGCCCGCAGGGAAAACCGTTCAAGCAGCGAGATTGCGGCGCGTTCCTGCGCCATCGCGAGCGCGGCGAGGCGCGTGGCGAAGCCATAGGGCGCGGCGGTGTCGCGCGCGTCCTGAGCCTGGCGGGCGGCCGCGGCGAGCCGGGGCCATTTCTGATCGGGGGTATTCATGGACGTTCCTTTTGTTCTAGTTCCTGAAAGAGTTTCTGCAACTTCCGTCTCGCGCGGAAGGCGCGCACCTTGACGAGCGATGGGCTCCAGCCGGTGAGGCTGCTGATCTCGGCAATCGTCTTCTGCTCCAGGTCGAGGAGTTGGATGACGAGCCGGTCGTCCGGCTTGAGCTGGTCGAGCAACTTGTGCACGAGCTCGTGCGCGGCGAGGGCGTCGCCCGCTTCCACATCGTTCTCGTTGGTCATCACCGCGTCCAACACGTCGGCCTCGTTCTCGGACAGATCGGCCCAGCGGAATTCCGGCCGGCGCTTCTGCGCGCGCAGCTGGTCAATGCAGGTCGTCACCGCGATGCGGGAAACCCAGTGCGGAAACGGCACCGCGCCTTTGTATTGTTCAAGTCGCGTGAACATTTTCAGAAAGATATCCTGGGCGAGATCCTCTTCGGCCACGCGCCGCGGGAGGTGGGCGCGCACGATGCGGATGACGAGCGGGTAAAGGTGGTCAACGAGTGCGCGCGCCGCGGCTTGATCGCGGCGACGTACGCGCTCAAGGCAACCAGCCAGGTCGAACGACTCGTCTTCAGCCATAAGAGGATGTGGGCAAACTCATGCACAACACGCAAGACGGAGCCGACGGGCCCGGGGTTACAGGACCAGCGGCCTTCTTGACACTCCCGATCGCCCCGCCCTTACTGCCCGTCGCTTCATGCGAAACCTGTTCCAGGCGCTTCGACTTATCTCCACGCACGATCTTTGAATCGCCGCGTAGCGGCCGGTCGTGCGTTTGCGCTGTTGGTTTTCCGCCGCTCCTCAGCGGTGTGGTCAAGCTCCTCCTCACTCTTCCCGTCTGCTTCGCCTGCCATGCAACCTGCTCCTGTCACGAAATATCGTCCGTTTCCACCCGTCGACCTGCCCAACCGCCAGTGGCCGAATCGCACCCTCACCGCTCCGCCTATCTGGTGCAGCGTGGACCTCCGCGATGGCAACCAGGCCCTCGCCCAGCCCATGAGTGTCGAGGAAAAGCTCGAGTACTTCCACCTGCTCGTGAAGATGGGTTTCAAAGAAATCGAGGTTGGCTTCCCCTCCGCCTCCCAGATCGAATTCGATTTCTGCCGCCGCCTCATCGACGAAAACCGCATCCCGGCCGGCGTCAGCATCCAGATCCTCTGCCAGTGTCGCGAAGACCTCATCACGCGCTCGCTCGAGGCCCTGCGCGGCGCGAAGACCGCCATCTTCCATCTCTATAACTCCACCTCGCCGAAGCAGCGTGAGTATGTGTTCAACGCCAGCCGCGCCGACATCGTCGGCATCGCCACGCATGCCGTCGCCTTCCTGAAGAAATCCATGGCTCCCCTCGTCGTCGCCGGCACGCAGGTGCGGCTCGAATACTCCCCGGAGAGCTTCACCAGCACCGAGTTGGAATTTGCGTTGGAGATTTGCGAGGCCGTGACCGACGTCTGGGCGCCGACGAAGGATAACAAAATTATCCTGAATCTCCCCGCCACCGTTGAGTATGCCATGCCCAACGTCCACGCCGACCAGATCGAATGGATGTGCACTCATCTCAAGCGCCGTGAGCTCACCATTGTCTCGCTGCACACCCACAACGACCGCGGCACCGGCATCGCCGCCACCGAGTTGGCCCTGCTCGCCGGCGCCGACCGCGTCGAAGGCACGCTCTTCGGCAACGGCGAGCGCACCGGCAACGTGGACCTCGTGACCGTCGCAATGAATCTGTACACCCACGGCATCCACCCCGGCCTCGATTTCTCCGACATCAACGCCATTCGCGACGTTTACGAACGCTGCACCAAGCTCGAGGTGCCCGCCCGCTCACCGTATGCCGGCGAACTTGTTTTCACCGCATTCAGCGGCTCGCATCAGGACGCCATCAAAAAGTCGTGGCCGCATCAAAAGCCCGGCCGTCCCTGGGACGTGCTCTACATTCCCATCGACCCCGCCGACGTCGGTCGCAGCTACAAGGCCATCATTCGCATCAACAGCCAGTCGGGCAAAGGCGGCGTCGCCTATGTGCTCGAGAACGCGTTTGGATTCACCCTGCCGAAACTCATGCACAAGGAAATCGGCAAGATCATCAACGATCTCGCCGACACCACTGGCCGGGAACTCACGCCGGACGAGATCTACGACGCGTTCCAGCAGGAATACCTGGGTCGCAAGGACCCGCTCGCCCTCGAACAATTCAAGTCCACCGAGCGGAACAGCGCCGTGAAATGCGATGCGCGTCTGGTATTCAACGGCGCGCCGCTCAAACTCACTGCCGAAGGCAACGGACCCATCGACGCGTTTGTACGCGCGCTGGGCACGACCTCCCTGCCCAAGGTCGAGGTGCTCAGCTATTCCGAGCACTCGCTCGGCCAGGGCGCCGAAGCTCGAGCGGTCAGCTACATCCAGATCAAGACCGACCGCGGTCTCACGCTCTTCGGCGCGGGGATCGACACCAACATCGAGTTGGCGTCGATCAAGGCCATCATCAGCGCCCTCAACCGCGCGCTGATAAAACGCTGAGTTGCTTCAATCCGAGCGGGGAGATGCGGAGGAGCGGGATTTCGGAATGGATTCCGGCGATTCCGCTTCTCCGTTCTTCTGGGCCACCATGATTCTGTCCGGGGTTGACCCCGGACTTGGGGAAGTTTCAAAAACGTCATAGCCGAAGGGCAGGAGGTTGCTACGGGCGTGAGCGAGTGGCCGACTCCCTCCACTCGCTCACGCTCGTGGCTACACCCTTGCTCAATGCGCTCGAGCACCCTCGCTTCAGCGCTTCACATCTAACAGCACGCCAATGCCCTGCAGTCGCCGCGGGTTCGTCAAATGCGACGGAAGTTGTTGCGCGAGCGCCGGTGGCAGCGGCAGCCACACCGACACGGTCTGCCTCGCAACTGGCGGCGCGACCGAGGCCCGGTCCACGACGAGTATCAGGTCGTTCTGCAGGAGCGCCTGCAAGGCCCTCGTTTCTTCCCATGGTCGCACAAACTCCGGCAAATACCACCAATGCCGGCCCACCCGCTGCGAACCAAAGAAATGATGAATCCCGCCTCCCGCCAGAAAAACCGCGACTCGCTTCGTCGACGCCTGCGGCCCTAGCGCGATCTCCAGCGCCCCGAAATTTTTCGCTTCCTCCCGGGTAAACCAAAGTTCCTGTCCATTCGGCAGCTCAAGCGCGCGGGCCCCGAGTATCCGTTCCTCCCGGTATAATTCCCAATGATCTGCCAAGCCGGCGAAAGCCGCGGGGATCAGTACGACAACCGCCGAGAGTCGCAGCCAACGCGAGTTCAGCCGCGAGATCAATGCCAGCGCTGGCCAGGTCAGCCAGACCTGTCCTTCAATCGTGTGGTCGTTGTGGAAAAGCGCTAGGCAACCCAAGGCGTAATAAAGGCACAAAAACATCAGCCCGGTGACTGCGCTCGACTCACGGGACGGCGTCGATGGCTCGATCCGCCGTATCCCCGCGAGCAGTCGTGCCACCAGCACGCCGACGCCGATCAGTGCCGGCGGCCACAGCTGCATAAAGTCGGTCCACGACGTAAACTGCGGCCAGCGGTTTGGATAGGTCGCGGCATAATGCGCCCCCATGTAGGCCGGCCAGAGTTGTTCAGCTGCTCCCCGCGGAGGCAAAGCCATGAAAAACCAGATCACCAGCGGCAGTGCCACCAGCACGTAACCAGCCACCAGCCGCCAGCCGAACGCCGTGACCGAGCGGAATAATTCCCGGCCCTTCAAGCCCGCGCTCCACTCGCGCCAGATGATCAGCAACAGTCCGCTGGCCAGCACGATCGCGTGCGGACCGAACCGCACCCATTGCAGCAACCCCGCCAGCACGCCCAGTTGCCACGATCGACTACGGTCACTGCGCCCCGACGCGAGGGTCGTCGCACAGCATGCGAGCAACAGCATCTCAATCGCGCCGTGCGCTCCGTTCTTCGCGTAAATTCCCGAAGGCGACATCACCGGCAGCAAGCCCGCCAGTGCCAAAATCCCGCCCCAGCGCCACCCCGCGACGCGTACGACCAACCGCGCCAGCAGCAGCCAAGCACCCGCAAACGCGATCGAGCTCGCCACGACCAGCGTCAGCGGCGTGTTGCCAAACATCGCCGCTAACGCGCGGTAATAGGCGAGCGCCAGCGGCCCATACTGCCAGGCAAAATCCCGATACAGCGTTTGTCCCGACGCCCAACAATCGATCGCGTATAGGTACGAGCCCTGGTCCCCGAGAATAAACCGCGTCGCGGCGAATACCTGACCCGTCGTCCAGCCCAGTTGAAAAACAATCCACGCGCTCACCACGCCGGTTGCCAAAAAATAAAAATGCCACGGTCGCGGGCTGAAGTTCGTCGGCGTGTCACGCACCTTCGCAAGGTGATTGGACAGTTCATTGTCGGCAAGGCTCCTGTCCACCACTTGTCCGCCAGATTCATCATGGCTCAAATTGTCTCCGGCGTAGACTGCCTGCTTGCAGGCGCTTCCTCCTTCGCGCGAGCGCGAGCAACCTCGTCGGCTACTTCAGCCCAGCATTGAAATCGCCTGGTTCTCGCGCACCGCCCTGCTTGCTCAAGTCCAGCCCCAGCTTGCGCTCCCGCCAGCGCTCCCCACCCTTGATCTCGCCATGAAATTCACGCCTCCCAAACCCGCTCTCACCGGCGAAACCCTCGAAACGCTCACCGCGCGTTTGCAGGAGCAGGGCGAGCCCGCGTTCCGCGCGGGTCAGATCATGGAATGGGTTTACAAGAAGCGCGTCACGTCGTGGGACGCCATGACCAACCTCTCCAAGCCACTGCGCACCTGGCTGGCCGAGACGTTCGACTTCATGCCGGCCGAGCTCGTCCTCAACAAGCACTCCGAGGATGTCACCGACAAGCTCCTCCTCGAACTGCGCGATCAATCCCTCATCGAGACCGTCATTATCCGCGCGCCGCAGGACGGCGTCGGCCTCGATCACTCACGCAAGACCATTTGCATCTCCACTCAAGTCGGCTGCGCGATGGGCTGCGTGTTCTGCGCCAGCGGACTCGCCGGCCTGAAACGCGACCTCTCCGCCGGCGAAATCGTCGCTCAACTCCTGCACGTCTGCCGCAGCGAGGACGCCCGCACGCCGCGCGCGCGCATGGAATTGGCCTCGTTCGACAACATCGTCGTCATGGGCATGGGCGAGCCGCTCGCCAACTACGACGCCCTCATCCGCGCCCTCACCATCGTCAACGCCGAGTGGGGCCTCGGCTTCGGCGCACGCCGGATCACGATTTCCACGAGCGGCCTCGTCCCCAAAATCCTCAAGCTCGCCGACGAGCCGCTCGGCTTCCGCCTCGCCATCTCTCTGCACGGCGCGACCGACGCCGTCCGTGAGCAGATCATGCCAGTCAACAAGGCCTTTCCCCTCGCGAAACTGCTGCCCGCGATCAAGACCTTTTCCGAAAAGCACGGCCGGATGATCACCCTCGAGTTCATTCTCATCGCGGACGTGAACGATTCGCTCGAGCAGGCGAAGCTCCTCCGCAATATCGCGCTCGACCTGCACGCCCACGTTAACCTGATTCCCTACAACACGGTCGAGGGCCTGCCGTGGAAACGCCCGTCGATCACCCGTCAGGAACGCTTCGCCGACATCCTGCGCGCCGCCCAAATTTCCGTCACCCTCCGCCGCGAAAAGGGCCACGACATCGATGCCGCCTGCGGCCAGCTCCGCCTCAAAACCGAGAAAACCCGCTAACTGTCGGCCGTTTAAGACACCTCGAGGCACCCCGAATTTGACCGCGAACCTCGCGAATGAATACGGATGAGCATTGGAGATCTGGAACCTAGTCTGAATTCCAGATTCGAGTTCATTCGTGAGATTCGCGGGCAAATTCAGGCCTCGGTTTCTGATCTTTACACGTATCAACATCTGCTTATACGTTGATACGTTATGTTTGCCGATCGCCCCCTCACCGAACTCTTCGCCCAAGACCGCCCACTTCGTTCGCTGGAGTTTTTCCCACCCAAGGATGATGCGGGAGTGGAAAGTTTGCGCGCCACGGCTAACGCTCTGGCGCGGATCAAACCCGATTTCGTCTCCGTGACTTACGGCGCCGGCGGCAGCACGCGTGAACGCACCGCTCAGATCAGCGATATCCTGCGTCGCGAGTGCGGTTTCACCGTGATGCCCCATTTGACCTGCGTCGGCCACACGCGCGCCGAACTCTCCGCCATCGCCGACCGAATTCACGCCGGCGGTTTCCGCAACATCATGACGCTCCGCGGCGACCCGCCGAAGGGCGAAACGAGCTTCACCCCCTACCATGACGGCCTCCGTTACGCCAGCGACCTGGTCGCGCTGCTGAAGTCGCGTCACGCCGACTTCTGTCTCGGCGTCGGCGGTTATCCCGAGAAACACCCCGAAGCCCCAGGCGCCGAGGTCGACCTCCTGAACTTGAAGCGCAAGGTGGACGCGGGTGCAGCGTTCGTCACGACGCAGCTCTTCTTCGACAACTCCGCTTACTATCGCTTCGTCGAAAAGTGCCGCGCCGCCGGCATCACGGTGCCGATCGTGCCCGGTATCATGCCCGTTCTCTCGCTGAAACAGATCCAGCGCTTCACGACGATGTGTGGCACCACCCTTCCGCAGAAATTGATCACGCGCCTCGAAACCGCAGCGGACAACCCCGACATCGTCGAAACTGTGGGCATCGATTGGGCGCTCACCCAAATCCGCGACCTGCTCGACCATGGCGCGCCCGGGTACCATCTCTACATCATGAACCGCGCCAAAAGCGCTCTCGCCCTCGCCGCCGGCCTCGCCGCGTAGGAGGGCCGTCTTGGAATGGTGTCAGAAATCGCTGACCCAAAAGTGTCAGCGATGTCAGACGTCTTTCTTACCCTGCGCCGTGCTCAATCCCGGTTGCCTCGTGCCCCTTCCTCTGTCGCTTACTTCCGGCAGCGGCTAGTCGGGAAACCACCGTTTCGCCGTCGCGGCCTCACCCAGCTCGGTATGGCCACAACGAATCACCAGCGCTTGATAAAAGGGTCGGGCTGCGCTCGGATCGCGATACTTTAACCATCCGCCCGCTTCATTGAGAATCATCGCCGTCTCTTCCGATTCGTTCGGCAGCAACGACGCCGCCCACCAAGCCAGCTCCGCTGCTCGGTAACGGTAGTGAAATCTCACGGAGGCCGTCCCTTGGTCCTGTAACCGCGCGGTTTCCAGGGCGGTAGGCGCGAAAATTCCTCCCACTGACACTGGGATTCCCAACCGGGCCTGGACTGTCGGATCGAGCGCGTAATTTCCACCCCAAATCGCCCAGTCGGGATCCAACTCCGTGCCGAGAAACTCCATGCCGTATTCCCTCACCGTCTTGGCCGCGCGCCAAAACGCCTTTGCGCGTTCCGCCGCAGGACGACTCGCATCGAATCCCCCTTGCACGTCGGCGGTGTAAGTCACAAAGCGGGCTCGATCCTCAGGCGGAAAATATTGGGCGGCTTCCTGCGCCTTCCCGGTTCGGGCCAGTCGGCGCGCCAGGAGGTGCCGGATAAACCGCGCCCTCGGGTCCATTTCGGCAGATGGAGTGGTCGGCGCAACCTTCGCTGACCGATCCACATAGCAGGCCAGTTCTCGGCTGGTCATGACGTGTTCGGCGACAAAGGCGGCGTCCTCCCATTGGCCGCCGTCCATCCAAGCCGAGAGCGCTCCGGCGAAATCGTTCTGCGCCAGGCAAACACGCCCCAATTCGGCTTCCAGGCGAACTCGGTGGGGTTCAATCAGCGCCGTGGTCGCGAGCGCCGAGCGCATGAATTTTTCGCCTTCCGCCAGGTTGCCATCGCGCAAGGCAAGCTTGGCGCGAATCCATTCCGCCTCGGGCGAATCGGCTGGAGCCAACGCGGCCCAATCCCGCGCCAAGGCAAATAACCCTCCCTCATACGCCACCCAAGCGAGACGATCCGCTTCCGGCAACGTTTGCACCCCTGCTTCTTTCAAGGCGAGCGCCCAACGCTGCGCCAGTTTTTCGGGCCACTGCCCGTCAGTCATCTCGTCGTATCTTGGCCCGCCCCGCGCGATTAGGTAAGCGGTGAACACCCTCCTCACCCCCGCGTCGCCGGCCAAGCGCGTCAACTCCGTCGTGCTCATCGTGATTAGTCGCGTCGCAGTCCGACGCAACGATTCCAAAGCGGTCGGATCACCTGCGGCTTGCTGCTCGAGATAAAGCCGAATGGCAGGAGCATACGCCCCTCGCGCCAACTCGGCTCTCGCCTCCCATCCCAAACTCGCCACGGCGAGGCCGAGCGGATCAGCGCAACCTTCGCTGACCAACGTCCTGACCCGTCGAAAATTCTCCACGGCATCGTCGCAGGCCTGCTTGGCCTCGGGTCCAGATCCAAGCTCGGCTTCCGCCAGCCACGTCCGGCCGAGCATAAAAGCCGACCACGTCGAACGGTAGTGACGTTCGGCCGCCGGCAGCTGGAGCACCCTCTGCCAATTTTCCCGCGCCTCGGCCACTTGGCCCCTCGCCCAGTGCTCGGCGCCACGAAAATACGCCGCGAACTCCATCGGCAAGCCGATCGGCAGGCTTTTCGCGAGTTCCGGCAGCTTGCACCAATCAGCGCCAGCTCCCTTCGTCGCTTCGAGCTGGCGACGGCTTTCGCCGTAGGCGTCAGTGATTTCCTGGGCCGTTCGCGCCGGCACGCCCCGCTCCGCAAGCGCGCGCGGGAGCTCGATCGCATCTGCTGCCCAATTCGCTGCGGCAAATTTTTGATCCAGCGTGACGACGGCGCGATGCGTCGGCAGGATGTCCCGGGCCACCCGGTCGATCTCGACCGCGAAATAACCTTCGGGGGCGGCCAGCAACTGGCGGCCATCCCGATCATAATACGTTTCAGGAAAATCCGGTCCGCACGCCAGCAGAGGGCCGGCGAGCACGAACGAAAAAATCACGCCGCGTTCAAGGCGGCGGAACCACAAGGGCCTCCAGCGGTAAGTCATGGGCAAAGCGCAACCAGGCGATTTTCATTCGTCGACCGGGCGCGATCGTCGCGTCGGTCACCACACCCGTTGCACGCGAAATTCCCTGAACCTCGCTTCCGCGCATTTCCAGCTGAAATCCGCCCAATCCGTCACCCGACTGCATTTTTTCTGACTTCAGACCGCGCAATTGAACAAACCCCGGCAGCAACTCCGTCGTCTGGCCATCATTGATCAGCGAGATTTCCACCAAACCAGGCTCCACCCAGACCGCTTCGGCCGTCAGGTGAGCCTGCGGAGTTTCTCCCCGCAAAACGGCCGCAAAGGTCACCGCGTTCCACGCCAGCCGATCGCCGCCCACCGGCAGACGGAACCAGATGATCCCCCGCAGATGGGGCGTCGGGGTCGCCAGGATGTCCCGCATCAACGTGGTCATCGCCACCGGATCGGAGCGCACGGTGCGGATCTGCGTTCCAAATGGCCAGTTCGGCAGCGGCCCTTCTGCGCCCAGCCCGAGATAATTTCCGAAGCGATCAAAGCCGAGCAGGTAGCCGTGGGTGGGCAACGCCACCCGAAAATCCACCCCGGCCTTTTCCGCCTGCACAATCCACGCCCGCGCGCGCAATGGATCGCAGAGCGTGGGGATCTGATCGATGCGCGCCGGTTTTTGCAACGAGTGCACTTGGAGCACGAACCCGTCGGCCGCCCGCGCCAACGGAATGAATTCGGCCCGCTTCAACCACGACGGCAAAACGGTGAACACCAGCTTCGTGCCGCCCAGACTCTTCCTGAGATCCTCCAGCCAGCAGCGGTAGCCCGCCAGCTTCGACTCCGCACAGTCAAAATCGATCTGGATCTCCGTGGGTTCCAAACCTTCGGCTCGAGCGCGAGCCAACAATTCGGTCACCAGGGCCTGAATCTGCCTGAGTTCCGGATCATTGGACGCGGGCATTCGCGGGTACGAACCAATCCGCACCGCGAGCCCCACCGGGCAACCGACCCTCGCCAAAGCCGCGAAGTTTAACGGAACGCGCACCGTCGTGCTGCCCCGGTTCGTCCAGGAAATTTCCGCCGCCAGCACGCAAATCTCCTGCAGCTGAGGCGCAAATTGCGCCATCGCCGCAGCGACCTCAGGCCCGGGTTGGCGCTGCCAGACGTAAGCCGACACACTTTCGGCCCCATAGACGGCGGGACAGCCGGGAGAGAATAACCCTCCCCCGAGCAAGACGATCCACCCTATTCGCCTGATCCGAGGAAATGAGCGAGGAGCCGGGGATGGAGAGTCGGGAATCAGAATGCGAAAGAGGTCATGTCTCGACATGCGACTGGACAAGACGAAACGCTGGCCTGCCGGCTCGATAACTTGGACCCAACCCAAAGCGTGCTTGCCCTCGCCGCGGGGTTGACGGCGTAGATCACCACGGCACGCAATGGTTGTCTCGGCCGCGGCACACACGTAACCCGGTGGCCACGAAGAGGCGCAAAGAGCGACAAAATGGATCGTTCAGATCCTCTTTCAGTCTGATCACCCGCATCCAGATAGGGGTTCTTGCTCCTCTTTGCGTCTTTTCGTGGCTGCGATCGGCTGCAATCGTTTGAGGCATGGCAGAGCCCGACCCCATGCTCATCTTCCGCAATGCCCCGCTCGCAGTCGCCGCAGAAATCATGCGCGAGGCCGCTCGCTGGACCGCCGAACGAGGCGAACTGCTGTGGGATCTGGACAGCCTCTCCGACGCCAACTTGGCGAAGCGTTGCCAACCTCACGAAGTATTCGTCGGCGAACTCGACGGCGAACCCGTCGTCGCCGCGCTGATCCAGGACCGCGACCCCGACATCTGGCCGGACGACGGCACCGCATTGATCATCCATAAACTCGCCGTCCGCCGCGCCCACGCCGGCCAAGGCTTCGCGAACCGCATGCTAGGCTTCGCCGAACAACACGCCCATGCGCAGGGCAAGAAATACCTCCGCCTGGACACCGACTCCACCCGCCCAA
Organism: Opitutaceae bacterium; assembly: GCA_039936075.1. Taxonomy (GTDB): domain Bacteria; phylum Verrucomicrobiota; class Verrucomicrobiia; order Opitutales; family Opitutaceae; genus Opi-474. Next base: position 13,774 of record JBDTJA010000317.1, read on the forward strand.
AGCTCCGCCAATTCTACGAACGCGCCGGGTTCAGGCACGTCGGATTCAAGATAATCCAGCACCTCCATTTGGCGCTCTTTGAAAAGAAACTCTGACGGTCGTAACTCTAAGGCCTGCTAAAAAGCAGCATAGTGCAGGAGTAAGCCAGCCGCAGAAACCAATCACGGTTATGATCCTCGGAGGAACGAGATGGATTAAAATATAGACCATCAATCCCACAACAATGTACCCGCCTATGATTGCAGCTGGACTCTCGTTGATCGCTTCTCTCCCCCCGGAAACAAAGCCGATAGGCCAAACACGATTGGAAACATAACCCCTCCAGCGGAGTAGAATTAAAGCGGCGTAAGCTTGGATTGTTTGATCGACGCCATCGGGTTCATTCACCCGCCCGCCATGACCGGCCGGAATCCGGCCTCGGTTAAAATCTGGGCAATCTTCTCCCGTTGGTCGCCTTGAATCTCGATCGCGCCGTCCTTCACGGTGCCACCGCAACCGCAGGCACCGCGCATTTTTTTCGCGAGCTGCTCTTTTTCCGGCAGACCAATTCCGATAAACCCGTCGATCACCGTCACCGTTTTCCCACCGCGGTTGCCGGTCTCGCGCCGAATGTCCACCCGGCCGCGATTCTTCTCCGGCAGCTTCGCGTTCCGCGGCCTGCCTGCCATCTTGTCCGTCGTAGACCCTGCAAAGGCGGAAGGCTTGGCGGCAGGAAGCCCCGCACCGCTCAACCCCGCAAAAGGATTCTGCCCCAACCCTCCGCCACCGTCCGTCGGAATTTTGCCATCCGCCGCCATCCTTAGCCTTTCGCCGGTTTGCCTGCGCGAGCATCGCAACCGCCGGGCGGATTGCCCGCCTGCCCGGCGAACCCTTGGCGAAGGAGGGCGCTCTCATTCAAATAAAGCAGCGCCTTCGCATAGCTCCGTTTCTGCAAGAAATGCTCCAGCTGCGGGTGCAGAGTGCCTGCAGTCTGGCCCGTCGTCAGAAAATCATCCAGTCGGCTCATCTCCGCGGCGATAACGGTGCCGTCCGAACGCCTAATGGCGTCCATCAATGAGATAAGTGATTCCTTGATTTGGGGCTCCATGGGATGAATGAAGAATCTAATACCGCTGTTACCCGCGTTAAGCTTGATTGCAATCCCCGAGCCGCGGGCCTCCCGAGCTTGTGTAACTCCTGCACCCATGCTGACGTTTGCACAATCATTGACCATCATTCCCTGGCCGTCCCGCTTCCGGGCGAGTCGCCGACCCGGGTGCTCTGCCTCCCATGAATTCCCTCAACGTCCCCACCAGCGCCAATTCCGCCGTCATCGAGGCGGCGTACGAGGCCTGGCAACAACACCCCGACTCGGTTGACCCGACGTGGCGCGCTTTCTTTCAAGGTTTTACGCTCGGTAATAGCGGGGGTTCTCCGTCCGGTGCCACGGCCTCCCAGGCCGTCGCTGGCGCCCCCATCATCGACAGCCTCAAGCAGTCGCACGTCCACTACCTGATCAGCACCTACCGCGCGATCGGTCATATGGAGGCCCATCTGGATCCGCTCAGCGAGCCGCCCGAACCGCATCCGAAACTTTCCCTCGCCCAGTTTCAACTGGGCGACGACGACCTGGATACCTCCTTCGACGTCGGCACCTTCCTCGGCGGCGGCCAGATGAAACTCGCCGACATCCTCATCGCGCTGCGCACGACCTACTGCGACCACATCGGGGTCGAATATACCCATATCCAGGATATGGACGTCCGCCGCTGGCTGCAGGACCGCATGGAGTCCACGCGCAACCAGCCCAACTTCACCCGCGCCGAGAAGCTGCGCATCCTCCGCCGCGTGCACAAGGCCGAGCTCTTCGAGAAATTTCTCCACACCAAATACGTCGGCCAGAAACGTTTCTCCCTCGAGGGCGGCGAAACGATGATCGCGGCGCTCGACTCGATCATCGAGCATTGCCCCGCCGTCACCGTCGAGGAGGTCGTCCTTGGCATGGCCCATCGCGGCCGACTCAATGTCCTCACGAGCGTGATGCGGAAAAACTTCGACCTGCTCTTCGAACAGTTTTCCGAGAACTACATCCCGGACGCCGTCGGCGGCGATGGTGACGTGAAATACCATCTCGGCTACGAGGCCGTCCTCAACACCGCGGCCGGCCAAAAGGTCGAGGTCCGCCTCGCCGCCAATCCCTCCCATCTCGAGATCGTTGATCCCGTGGTCGAGGGCAAAGCCCGCGCGCGCCAGCGCATTCGCGGAGACACCGAGCGCAAGCGCGTGCTCCCGCTGCTGATCCATGGCGACGCCGCCTTCGCCGGCCAGGGCGTCGTGGCCGAGACGATGAATTTCTCCCAGCTGCCCGGCTATCGCACCGGTGGCACGCTGCATTTTATCATTAACAACCAGATCGGCTTCACCACGGATCCGTCCGACGCCCGCTCGACGCGTTACTGCACGGACGTGGCGAAGATGATCGAGGCGCCGGTGTTCCATGTGAATGGCGATGATCCCGAGGCCGTTTGCATGGTCGCCCAGCTCGCACTCGATTTCCGCGAGAAATGGCAGCGCGACGTCGTCATCGACATGTATTGCTACCGCAAGCATGGCCACAACGAGAGCGACGAGCCGGCGTTCACGCAGCCTGTGCTCTACCGCAAGATTGCGGCTCACCCGCAGGTTTCTGTCGTGCTCAGTTGCAAGCTCGTCGCTGAGGGCACGATCACCGAGGCCGAGTCCGACGCCATCAAGGCCGAGTACACGCTCGCCCTCGAGTCCAGTCTCGAAAAGGCGAAAGCCACCGAGACGGCAAAATCCGCCAAACGCGCCGCCGTGCTGGAAACCAGGAAATTTAACGGCTCCACGGCGGTCTTTCAGCCCGACTATAATTTCAAGCCGGTCGTCACCGGCGTGGATGCGGCCCAACTGGAAAAAATCGTGCGCGGCCTCACGAAGGTTCCGGCCAACTTCAAACTGAACCCCAAGATCAAGCGTTTCCTCCAGAACCGCGCCCAAGCCTACAAGGAGGGCGGTCCGATCGACTGGGGCTTTGGCGAGGCCCTCGCCTTCGGCAGCCTGCTGCTCGATGGCACGCCCATCCGGCTGAGCGGCCAGGATACGCAGCGCGGCACGTTCAGCCACCGCCACGCGGTGCTGCATGACGCCGAGACGCTCGAGACCTACACGCCGCTGCTCAATCTCGACGAGAAGCAGGCGCGTTTCTGCGTTTATAACTCGCTCTTGTCCGAGGCCGCCGTGCTGGGTTTCGACTACGGTTACTCGCTCGACTACCCCACCATGCTCTGCATCTGGGAGGCGCAGTTCGGCGATTTCGCCAACGGGGCGCAGGTAGTGATCGACCAATTCATCGCCAGCGGTGAATCAAAGTGGCAGCGCGCCAGCGGCATCACGCTGCTCCTGCCCCATGGCTACGAAGGCCAGGGCCCCGAGCACTCCTCGGCGCGCCTCGAGCGCTTCCTCCAGAATTGCGCCGAAGACAACATGCAGATCGTGAACATCACGACGCCCGCAAATTTCTTCCACGCCCTGCGCCGCCAGATGAAGCGCGACTTCCTGAAGCCGCTCATCGTCATGTCGCCGAAGTCGCTCCTCCGCCTGCCCGCCGCCACGTCGCGCCTCGAGGAATTCACCACCGGTTCGTTCCAGGAGATCATCGACGACCCGGCGTTCGCCACCACTGGTACTGGCACCCACGCTCCGTTTTCAACCGCCGAAAAGGCACCGGATCGCATCATCCTGTGCTCTGGCAAGGTTTACTACGACCTCGTGGACTACCGCGAAAAGAACGGCCACTCCAGTGCGGCGATCGTCCGCCTCGAGCAACTCTACCCGCTGCACACGAAACGCCTGGCCGAGATCTCGAAAAAGTACTCTGGCGCCCGCCTCATCTGGTGCCAGGAGGAGTCGCAGAACATGGGTGCGTGGACCTTCATCGCGCCGCTCCTCACCGCAACGTTCGGCGCCGCGCCGCTCTACGCCGGTCGCGACGCCTCCGCGTCGCCGGCGGTCGGCTCCCTCGCCTTGCACAAGCACGAGCTGGCCACCTTCCTCAAGGAAGCTTTCACGCTCTGAGTTTTGAAGTGGCGAGTAGCGAGCACTGAGCATTCCCCGATCACCCGCCCCCTTGCTCTTACTTTCCGCCTCATTTCAACTCACTACCCGCTACTCCCTCCTCGCTACTTTTCTTACCTCCCATGTCTCTCGAAGTAAAAATCCCCCCGATGGGCGAATCCATCATCTCCGGCGTCCTCGCCAAGTGGTACGTTAAGGACGGAGACACCGTCAAAAAAGACCAACCGCTCTTCGAGCTCGAGACCGACAAGATCACCTCGGAAGGCACCGCGGAATCCGCGGGTAAAATCTCCCTGAAAGTCGAAGCCGGCGCCGAGGTCAAAATCGGCCAGGTCGTCGCCTCGATCGACACGGCTGCCGCAGGCGCCGCGCCCGCCACTG
>JBDTJA010000318.1:0-2078 GCA_039936075.1 Opitutaceae bacterium
CGGCAATCGCCAGCGTCCCGTCCGCTTTGGCGTAGTTGGCGTACTCGCGCAGGTGCTCGTTCCACTTGTCGCCGCCATGGAAAACGACGTGCTCGAACATGTCGCAGTTATTGTAGCGGAGGTTCAGGCCATAAATGTTGATCGGTTTGTCCGCCCACTCGCCGGTCAGGCCCAGCTGGCCCCAGGTCCGGATGTTTTCCTTGGCGCTGCGCGCGTGTGGAGAGTCCGTGTGCCAGGTCGTGCCTTCCCACCCGCCATCGCGTTCCGCGCCGAAAATGCCGTCGAGTTGTTGCAGGGACAGCTGCGCGAGCGGGTTGTCCTTGTGGACGACGATGCAGAACGTCGTCATCCAGCCCGGGACGTTGTAAGAGCCCATCGCCATGGTGATCTCGAGCGGATCATAGTTGAACATCCGCTCGAAGGACTCGAGTTCCGCAAAGGTGATGCGCCGGTTGCCCACGATGTCCGCGCGGCCTGACACCAGCCCGGCCGTGGCAATCAGGCCACTCTTCAGGCCGCTGTAATCGAATTTGACGCCGGGATGGTATTTCCGGAAACCCTGCTCCCAATCCGCGCCGAGGTTGCTGTCCGCGATGTAATTGTTGCCCCACAGGCGAATCGTGCCCGTGACCGTCTGCTCCGGCTGGTAGGCGGGCAGCCCGCTCAAGTCGAAAGTCTGCGTGTAATAAACCTGCTTGCCGCGGCTAGTGACGTGTTCCGCCCGCGCCTTTTGCACCTTAAGTCCGTCGCGCGACTGCGCGCGGCCGCGGGGTGCCGCGCCCGCCAATAAAAGCGCCGCGACGGACAAACGAACGATCAGTTTCATGAGTGGGATCAGGGTCAACCAACGAGGGGAAAGCCGCTCCAGCATGGCCCCCGTTTCTAGCGCATAACTTAACGTGAACTGAAAAATTGTTCAGCTTGGCGCCAGCGCGTGTCTTCAAACCTGGTTTGTCATTCTGAACGAAGTGAGGAATCCAGTTGGATTCCGGCGAAGCCCCTGCGGAGTTTCACTGGATCGTTCGCGAGGCTCAGGATGACAATCGCTGAAAATCGGGGTTTGAAAATACTCTCTAGCCTCTCGCGCCGGGGTCTAACTTGGGCAATTTTTTCAACTCTTCCCGGGCGACCTCGGGTGGCAACGGCAGGAAATCACCTTCCCGCTCGACCTGGCGCTGCCCCTCCTGACTGAGCACATAGCGGAGAAATTCGACCACATTGGGATCCGCGGGGATCACCGGACCGTCGTTGATGTAAAACCTCACCGGCCGCGCCAGCGGATAGGTAAGGTTCGCCACGTTTTCCTTCGTCGCCGCCACAAACGGTCCGCCATCTGTCCGCGCGAGCGCCACGAGTTTCGCGTGGGCACTGCGATAGCCCGCGCCCGCCAGGCCGATGCCAGCGAGATCAGCGCCAACGGCATCGACGACCTGCTGGTAGGCATCAGCGTGGCGGGCAATCTTCGGCGGCACTTTTTCATTCCCGTGGGAAGGGATTTCATCCTCGACGTTTTCAAACTGTCGCAGGTTGTCGTTCCAGAGCACGCTACCCTGCATGACGGTCTGAGAGAAAAAATACGCCGGGGCTTCGAAAGCCAGCCCACTGTAAGGATGAATCACTCGCCCCGCCCACTCGCCCGTCAGACCCAATTGATCCCATGTGCGGATGTTCGCGGCGCTCCGCTTGTGCTCCGCCCCCCAGATGGCGTCCAACTGGGCGAAGGTCAGCTGGGACACAGGGTTCGCTTCATTCACAAAAATCCCGAGCGCCATGATCTTGTCCTGGTTACCGTAACTGCCGGTCAAAACCGTGACGGGGGTTAGCTTTTGTCCCGCCATCTTCTCGTAGGCCGCCACTTCGGGCGGAGTAATTTCCCGGGCGAGCACTCCGAGGTCCGCGCGCTGCGTGTAGAGGCCGGCGATGGCGGAGGCACTGGTCACCAGCCGGTCCTCAAACCTCACCTCGGGATGGTATTTTTGAAAACCCTTCTCCCATAATTTCATCATGGGGCGCAGAAAACCGTGACCCCAACTGCGGATCGTGCCGTGGAGCGGCGGGCCGGGCTGATAGGCCGGAAG
>JBDTJA010000319.1:0-25638 GCA_039936075.1 Opitutaceae bacterium
CTGCCGTCACTCTCGTTTCAACCCGCGGGTCATGAGCGCCTTGATCGCGCTCGCCGGGACTTTGCCCTCGAACAGGATCGCGTGCATCTCGCGGAGAATCGGCGCATCAATTTTTTTCTCCAGACAAAGGCCGTGGAACGACTCGGTCGTCTTGTAGCCTTCGACGACCGTCTTGCGGTGCGCCATCAGTTCCGCCACCGCGCGGCCTTGGCCGATTTGAAAGCCAAACTCGCGGTTGCGGCTCCACGCGCCGTGACACGTCGCGATGAGGTCGCCAAATCCGCTCAGCCCATAAAACGTCTCCGGCCGCGCCCCAAGCGCCGTGCCCACCCGCACCATTTCCGCCAGCGCCCGCGTCAGCAACGCCGCGCGCGAATTGTCGCCCAGCTTCAAGCCGTCACAGCAGCCCGCCGCGATGGCATAGATGTTTTTCAAGCTGCCGCCAAATTCGACGCCCGGCAGATCGTCACTGGTATAGACGCGCAGGGTCGCCCCGCTCAGCGCTGCCTGCACTTCCTGGACGGAAGTGGTGGCCGCGGTCGCCAACACCATCGCCGCAGGCAACCCATGCGCGACCTCGGCCGCATTAGTCGGCCCGTTCAGCGAGGCCGCCGCAATGCCCGGCAGGGTCTCAGCTATGACCTGCGAGGGTCGCAGATATGTGCCGAGCTCGAGACCCTTAGCCAAGCTGACCACCAGATGAGGTTTCGTCGTCCCTAGGCTGGTGCGCACGCGCTTCCCCGTCTCGCGCAAAGCCTGCGAGGGACAAGCGAGTAGCACCACTTCCGCCCCGGCGAGTGCCGTGGCCAGATCCGAATCAATCCGCAGGGCCGGCGGCAGTGGCACGCCAGGCAAATAATCGGTGTTTTCGCTCGCGGAAACGAGCGCGCGCGCCTGCTCGACCCGGCGCGGCACGAGGGTGACAGCGTGGCCCGCCCGCGCCAGATGGAGCGCAAAGGCCGTGCCCCAAGCGCCGGCACCAACGACCACAAATTTCATGACTCCTGTTTGTTAAGATTCCCGCCAAGAAGCCACGCTGAAAGGTGAGGACGGACCTGCAAGGTGGACCGTGCACTCCGCGCGGGGGTCTGGCAGATGTATGCCGCGCGCATCCCGCCATCTATTTCAAAAACGCCGGGATCTTCTCGCCCGCAGTCATCTGCTCGAAGGTCTCACGGGCGTTGATGAGCTCGAACGCACTGCCGTTGACCAAAACCTCGGCGGCCATGCCGCGAGTGTTGTAGCGGCTGGCCATCACGTAGCCATAAGCCCCAGCGCTCATGAACGCGATTAACTCGCCCTCGCCCACTTCCTGGATCGACCGGTCCTTCGCAAAGCAATCGCCGCTCTCACAAACCGGCCCGACGATGTCCGCCACCAGCGCGCGCCGCGAACTGTCCCGGTGCACCGGGACGATCTCGTGAAACGATTCATACATGGCGGGCCGAACGAGGTCGTTCATCGCCGCGTCCACGATGAGAAAATTCTTTCCGGCCCCGCGCTTGAGATGCTCGACCTTGGCCAGGAGCACCCCGGCGTTGCCCACCATGAAGCGGCCGTGCTCGAGCAGCACTTTCAGGCCGAGGGGCGCGAGCAAGGGCGTGAGCGCCGCGCCGTAAATTTCCGGCGTGAGCGGACGCTTGTCGGCCGGCTGTGCGTCCCACCACCCGGCCTGACCGCTCGCGAGTGCGTCACGGTAGATGATGCCCATGCCACCGCCGATCGAGAAATATTCGATGCCGTACGTGGCCTTCAGCTCGGCCACGAAACCCACGACCTTCTTCACCGCCTCGACAAAGGGCGCGACGTCGGTGAGCTGCGAGCCAATGTGCATCTGCACGCCGCGGATCCGGAGATTCTTTAATTTCGACGCGGCTTCATACGCGGCGGCCGCGTGCGTCAGCGGGATGCCGAACTTGTTGCCGCTCTTGCCAGTCGTGATCTTCGCGTGCGTGTGCGCATCGACATCCGGATTGATGCGGATGGCGATGGGTGCCTTCACGCCCAGCTGGCCCGCCACATGGTTGATGCGAGCCAACTCAGGCTCGCTCTCCACGTGAAAGGCATAAATCTCGTTCTCCAGCGCGAGTTTGATCTCCGCCTCGGTCTTCCCGACGCCGGCGAAGACGCTCGTGTTCACTGTGGCGCCTGCGGCCAGCACCCGGCGCAGTTCGCCGCCGCTGACGAGGTCAAAGCCTGCCCCGAGGTTCGCAAAGTGCCGCAGCACGGCCAGGTTCGAGTTCGCCTTCATGGCATAGCAGATCTGGAGGTCGAGGCCGTCCAAGTTGCGCTGCAGGCGGTGATAATTGTCCGCCATCGTGGCCGCGCTGTAGACGTAAGTCGGCGTCCCATAGAGCCGCGCGATGGCGGCGAGGTCAGCCGATTCGCAATGCAAGTCCGGTCCAGAGTAGGCGAAGTGGTGCATGGGCGCGTGGGAAAAATTCGTGAAAGACCCAACTTAGCGAGTTTCCCCTTGAAAAAACCACTCCCAATTTTGGTCATACCTTTCCGCCCGCCATGCTGCCCACCGTGCAAAACCTGTTTCACCGCCCCGCCATCCGGTTGGGAGTCATGGATGATGCTCGCGGGCTGTGCCGCAATCCAAGGTTTGCAAGCTTCATGATGGAGGCCAACCGGAAGCCGCTTGACACGCACTTTCACAATGCGTGGCTCCGCGGCCGCCGATTGGTGCGTCAGCTGCTGCTGTTCGGGCTGGCGGCCGCGCTGGTGTGGATCGCCTTTGAAAGTGTGCGGGCGCTGGCGGTGTTTTGAGCCGACACGGGTGTGCCCGTGACAGCCTTGCGCTTTGGGCACGGTGTGCCATGGATCGGGTCTCACCTCTTCCATGAAAACCGTTTCCTTTTTCCTCTTCGCCCTGCTCGGCAGTTGCGCACTCTTCACCGGCTGCAACAGCGTGCCCAAGATGAGCGATATCGGCGTGACCCTGGTGGGTTTCCACCCCGTCGAGTCGCCCACCGATTCGCCCCGCGCCATCATGACACTGCGCTTCCACAGCGAGAATATGAACCCCGCGGGCTTCACCAAATCGACCCACGAGGTTTATTTCGGCAAACTGCTGCTCGGCAACGCCGAGAATGCCACCCCCGTCGGCCTGCCTTCGATGGGCAGTGTCAACGTGGATGTCGTCCTGAATATCAGCGATCCCGCCCTGGTGAGGCGCATCCTCGCAGTGTCCGACAAGACCAAGTACCGCTTGAAGAGCACCCTCTTCTACACGGTGGACGACAACAAGTTGTCGTACAAGACCAGCGAAGAAGGCGAGGTTGAGATTCAGGGTCTGGAGACCGCGGCGTCAGCCTCGATCAAGTAAAATGAAAAAGCGGCCCGCGCGCGGAAGCGGAGACCGTCTTCCCGTGCGCACCGGCGGTGATCAGGCAGCCAGCTCGAACGCCAGGCTCCGGCGAGAGGGGCGGGAGAATGTCATACCAAGCGCCTTGAGCTTTTACCCCTATCATCGCGAGGTGCGCGAAGCGCTCCGTGGCGATGCAGCTGAATTGCTTCGTCGTCCCGCCGAGCGGGGCTCCTCGCAATGACGGAGAAAGAGCAACGGGCGATCGGTACCACTACGTCCGCGTTCACCGCGATGGCTTGATCGTCCGGCTGCGATCTGCGGCGACCTACTGAAGAGACAGGCACCGAACACGAGGGAAGCGGAAACAATCATCAAGGTGTGCGGGAGCAGAGCAAACGAGACGAGCGCGGCGACGGATGTGATGGCGAGGAATGTTTTCATGAGATTCCATTTATTGTTATCCCGAAAACGCCCCGCCCGGGGTAAGGTTACAAAAAAGCGCCGCTTAAAAAATCACGCGGCACAGGCGTCTGGAGGCCGGCTCGTTAGCCAGCTTCGCCAGCTGTTGTCGGCGCGGACTTGAAGGCGGCGCGGACGCTCGCCGTCAGGTAGTCGCGGTTCATGCGCACGATGAAATCGTGGCTGATGCTTTTGGGGCAGACCGCGCTGCACTCGTGCTGGTTGGTGCAGTTGCCGAATCCGAGTACATCCATCGTTCCCACCATCGCGAGGACGCGCGAGTCACGCTCCGGCTGGCCCTGCGGCAGCAGACCGAGCTGCGAAACCTTCGCAGCCACAAAGAGCATGGCCGAGGCGTTCTTGCAGGCGGCGACGCAGGCGCCGCAGCCAATGCAAGCGGCCGCGTCCATCGCGAGGTCGGCGACGTTCTTCGCCACTATGATGGAGTTGGCATCCGGGGCGGCGCCCGTGCGCACGCTGATGAAGCCGCCGGCTTGGATGATTTTATCGAACGCCGTGCGATCGATCACCAGATCCTTCACCAGCGGGAAAGCCGTCGCGCGGAAAGGCTCGACCACAATGACGTCACCGTCGCGGAACGCGCGCATGTAAATCTGGCACGTGGCGACGCCGTGGCCGGGGCCGTGCGGCTTGCCATTGATCGTGCAGGAGCAGGAGCCGCAGATGCCCTCGCGGCAGTCGTGGGCGAATGCGATCGGTTCCTCGCCTCGTTTCGCCAGTCCTTCGTTCACCACGTCGAGCATCTCGAGGAACGACATGTGCGTGCTCAGATCTCTCGCGGGATAGTCCACAAATTTTCCGGGCGTGTCCGGCCCAGCTTGGCGCCAGACGCGGAGGGTGACGCTGATGGTCTGGGCAATATTTTCGGCAACCATGGTGGGATTACTTGTAGTTGCGGACGCTCATCTTCGTGAACTCGTAATTGAGCGGCTCGATGTTGCGGACCGGGGGCTTGCCGGCGCCTTGGAACTCCCAAGCGGCGACGTGCGCGAAGTTCACGTCGTCGCGTTTGCACTCGCCGTCAGGATACTGGAATTCCTCGCGAAAATGGCTGCCACAGCTCTCCTCGCGCGTGAGCGCGTCGAGGCAGAGCAACTCGCCCAGCTCGAGGAAATCCGCCACGCGGCCCGCCTGCTCCAGCGACTGGTTCAGTGTCGCTGCCGAGCCTGGCACCGTGACGTTCGCCCAGTATTCCTCGCGCAAGGCCGGAATCAGCTTGAGCGCCTCCTCGAGGCTGGCGCGCGTCCGGGCCATGCCGCAGTGCTCCCAGAGAATCTTGCCCAACCGTTTGTGGTAATGATGCACCGTCTCTTTCCCTCGGATTTGCAGGAATCGCTCCGTCATCGCGCGGATGCCCTCGGCTGCCGCGGTGAACTCAGGCGCCTCCACCGACGGGCGTGAGCCCGGCTTCTGTCCCGCGAGGTAATCACCGATCGTGTACGGAATGACAAAATAACCGTCGGCCAGGCCCTGCATCAGCGCGGAGGCTCCGAGGCGATTTGCGCCGTGATCCGAGAAATTCGCCTCGCCCAGCACAAAGAGCCCGGGGACGTTCGACATCAGGTTATAATCCACCCAGAGGCCGCCCATCGTGTAGTGCACCGCGGGGAAGATGCGCATCGGCACGTGGTAGGCGCTCTCGGCGGTGATCTCGTGATAAATGTCGAAAAGGTTGCCGTAACGCTCGCGCACCCCCGCCTCGCCGAGGCGCTTGATAGCGTCGGCAAAGTCCAGGTACACGCCGAGCCCCGTCTCGCCGACCCCGCGGCCCTCGTCGCACACGCGTTTCGCGGCGCGTGAGGCCACGTCGCGGGGACCCAGGTTGCCGAAGCTCGGGTACATCCGCTCGAGGTAATAGTCGCGGTCAGCCTCGGGAATGCTGCCCGGCGGCTTGCGCCGGTCAGCGGCGTTTTTCGGCACCCAAATGCGGCCGTCATTGCGCAGCGACTCGGACATGAGCGTGAGCTTCGACTGGTAGTCGCCCGTGACGGGAATGCACGTCGGGTGGATCTGCGTATAGCAGGGATTCGCGAAGCACGCGCCGCGCTTGTACGCGCGCCAGATGGCGGTGGCGTTGGAACCGCGCGCGTAGGTGGACAGGTTAAAGACGTTCCCGTAGCCGCCGGACGCAAGGATGACCGCGTCGGCGGCGTGGCGCTGGATCTCGCCGGTGATGAGGTCGCGCACGATGATGCCCTTCGCGTGGCCGCCGACGGTGACGAGGTCGAGCATCTCGGCGTGCGTGTGCAGCTCCACCCCGCCCGCCGCGATCATGCGCGACAAGGCCGAGTACGCGCCGAGCAGCAACTGCTGGCCGGTCTGCCCGCGCGCGTAGAACGTGCGGCTTACCTGCGCGCCGCCGAACGAGCGATTCGCGAGCAGTCCGCCGTACTCGCGCGCAAAGGGCACGCCCTGGGCCACGCACTGGTCGATGATGTTGACCGAGACCTCCGCCAGCCGGTGGACATTCGCTTCGCGGGAGCGGTAGTCGCCACCCTTGATCGTATCGTAGAACAGCCGGTAAACCGAGTCGCCGTCGTTCTGGTAATTCTTGGCCGCGTTAATGCCGCCCTGCGCGGCGATGGAGTGCGCGCGACGCGGGCTGTCGTGGAAGACGAAACTCTTAACCTTGTACCCAAGCTCGGCGAGGGTGGCCGCGGCGGAGGCACCCGCGAGGCCGGCACCGACGACGATGACCTCGTACTTCCGCTTGTTGGCGGGGTTGACGAGCTTCATCTCCGCTTTGTGCCGCCGCCATTTGTCGGCCAGCGGGCCGGAGGGGATCTTGGAATCAAGTTGGGCCATGACAGAAATTTCAGCGGGCGGCGGTGAGGGTCGTCGGGGCGGGTTCATGCACCCGGAGCCGGCCGAGCAGCACTGCGCCGGGAATGGCGAGGTTTCCGAGGAAGTAAGCCACGCAGAACACGATCACGATCTTTCGCAGCGCGACCGCCCACGTTTCCGTGCGCCAGCCAATCGTCTGGAACAGGCTGTCGGCGCCATGCACCAGGTGAAAACTTAGCAGGCCGACCGCGATGATGTAGAAGACCGCAACCACCGGACTCTGGAAACCAAGGATCACCATGTTATACACGTCGAGGACCTGAGCGCCCGACTTCGTGGCGAGGAAGCCGGCGACGCGATAGTCGCCTGTCATCGTGTAACGCGGGAGCGCTTCCTTGAAGGTCGCGACCGACGTGAAGCCGAGGGTAAATTGTGCGAGGTGGAAAATCAGGAAGGCCAGCACCACCACGCCGGTCCAGCGCATGAGGCGCGAGGACAGGGTCGCCTGGATCGTGTGCTTCACGCTGTATTTCACGTCGCGGGCCGCGTGATTCTCGATCGTGAGGACCGTCGCCGCCCAGATGTGGATCACCACGGCCACGAGCAGCCCAATGCGCGCAACCCAGAGTAACGGCCCGAGCTGATGGAGGAATGCAGCGTAGCCGTTGAGGCGGTCGGGCCCTTCAAAAATCTGCAGGTTGCCCACGAGATGGCCAACGACAAAGCCGATCAGGATCACGCCAGTGATCGCCATCAGGATTTTGCGGCCGATGGAGGAGCCAAAGAGTCTGCCAACGAGATTCATTACGTAGACGCGTGGGTGGGAAGGGGAAGCGGAACCCCCTGAAACTCGGCTACCTCCGCCGCGATGTAAAGTTTATCGGCAAGGCCCGCGAACCGGCCCCCGGCATTATTAGAGAGCCTACCCACCTGCATCACAGTTTAAATCGAATCCGAGGTAAGGCGGATTTCGACCCGGGGCATGCTTGGTCATTGCGAGGCGGCCCAAGGAACCAATGCAGCAACCCATCTGGATTTCCCGAGGGTTTCCGCGTCGCGACGCTTCTCGCGATGACACGCGACTGACGGCACGGCCCAACGATTCACCCTACTTCGGCCTCAGCGCGCGAGCGGCTTTAGCAGGGCAAACTTGCCACTGGCGGCCGGTGCGAGCACGCGGCGGCGAAACGCATTCACGCGCACACCCGCGCCGAGGACGGCAGCGATCGCCGCCTCAACTTCGCGATGCGGCATGGCCTCGTCGGCCACGTAATGAAAGTCCCATCGATCCGGCGCGGTCTGCACGAGCGAGTAGTGCCAGCAGGCAAACTCCGCCGGCAGCGCCGCATCAATATCCGCCGGCGACACGAGCGAGCCATCCGGCCGAAAATACAAATTGCCCTCGCGGCCCAGCAACCGGAAGCCCGTCGGGAATTGCTGGACAATGTCGCCCGTGTGGTAGCGCAGCAGCGGCATCGCCTCGCGGTCGCGCGTCGTCACGTGAATCTGATATACGCCCGGCAATTCCGCGCGCCATGGCACCAGCTCGATGAACGCGTTGGCGTCCACCACCCTCGCGTCGTCCTTGAACGCCTCGCCGACAAAAAGATACCCCGCCTCCGTTGAACCGTAGAGATCCACCTGCGGCGCCGGAAATGCCTCCCTGATGCGCTGACCGTGCTGAGTGCTGGCTTTGCCGTACGTGAGAATCACGGCCTTGATGCTCGGCACCTTCACCCCGCGCTTCTGAACCGCGCGCGCCAGGAGCGAGAGATAAACCGGCTCGCCTTCGATCACGTCGGGCTTGGTCGCCTGCAGCTCGAGCACGATGCGATCCCATTCCGCCTCGGGAAATGCAAACGGATCGCTCGAGAGATTGAGGTAAACCGTGCCGTTGAAGTAGCGGTTAGGAAATGGATGGTCCTCGAAGGGACAAAGGTTGCTGGAGCAGCCCACTGGCGCGAGGACGCACTTCCGATACGGACGGCCGACGAACGAGCGCAGGATCGGCGACGCACGGTAGGCATTCTCGGTCTGACGGTCCCACCAGCCTTCCTCCATGATCACCGTCATCGGCAACTGCGTCGTGCCGCCGGTGCTCTCGTATTCAAATTTTTTGGTCAGCAGCCCGCGATCAATCTCCGCGTAGTCCGCGAAAAACGCCTGATGCCCCTCGGCGATGATTTCCTTTTTCGAGAGCGCCGGAATCTCGCGGTAACATGACCACTGCAGCGCATTGGGATGCAGCGGAAAACGTCG
Source organism: Opitutaceae bacterium (assembly GCA_039936075.1). GTDB lineage: Bacteria > Verrucomicrobiota > Verrucomicrobiia > Opitutales > Opitutaceae > Opi-474. The sequence goes on from JBDTJA010000319.1 coordinate 8,837, forward strand.
GCCATACAGTGGACTCCGCGCGTAGATCTTGCGGATCTCCTGTTCCAATGACGCGGGAACCTGGCCCTCGCGGGAAGCGGGGACGAGGGACTCGGGCAGGTTGGCGAACAGGGGTGCAGACATGGTTAGAGACGCAGCGTGTCAGATAAGCGGGTGGCGGGGTTTAGTCAAATGTCAGCCGCAAGAGTGCCCTTGTATGTTCATTTGTGGGCTGGGTCGCTGATCCGCCATGGAGTCGGGTCGCGAACTCGATAAGAAGGGGTCAGCGACCCTGTCCGACAATTTCATGCCAGATCGGCTCGAAATAGAACAACGCGTCCAGCACCAGGCCGTGCGTGATCCCGCCTGCCCGCGCCAACGCGATCACGTCGTTCACCGGCATCGTCGCGACTTCGATCTCCTCATCCGGGTCCCATTCCTGCGCGGCTGACACCACGGCCTGCTCCACCAACACAAAATGACACCGGTTGCTCTGGATCGCCGGATTCGGGTGTACGCTGCCCATTACCCGCGCCGACGCGCCCACGTAGCCCGTCTCTTCCCGGAGCTCGCGCAGCGCGGCCGCCACCGGTTTCTCGCCCGCTTCCATCATGCCGCCTGGAATCTCCAGGGAAAACTCATCGATGCCGAAACGAAATTGCTTCACCAGGACGAGGTGGCGATCCGGCGTCAGAGCGACGATGTTCACCCAGTCCGGGGGACGAATGACGACGAAGTCCTTCTCCACGGCGCGAACCGGATGCCGGTAACGCGTGCGATGCAGGTCGAGCACGCGCGTCTGCGCGACGATGGTGTCGGATAATTTTTCCCAGCGGGCGGGTCCAGGCGCTGACGGATTCATGGAGCGAAAAAAATGCCTCCTGACCACAAGGGCGAGGAGGCAAAAATTCTTGAATGAAGCGGAGGCTTACTTCTTCACCGGGAGCTTGATCTTCTGGCCGACATGAAGTTTGGACGGGTTCACTTCGGGATTAACGGCGGCAACTTCCTTGCCGGTAAATCCGCCGTTCGCCTTGCCAATCTTGCTGAACGTGTCCCCCGACTTGATCACGTATTCGCCGGGGCCCGCCACTACGTCGCGAGCCGCACCCTTGCCAGCTGCGCCTTTACCAGCCGCCGGAGCGGGCTTCTTGGCGGACTCTTCCATCTTGGTGATCGCGGCGTGGATGTTGCCGAGATCAGCGGCGACCGTGTTGAAAGCCTCTTGCGTCGTACGGGAAAGAGAACCGATGTCCTTGGCGGACTTGTCGGAGGCGGCGGAGACGGAGCCCAGCTGGGACTCGAGGCTGTCGATCTTGGCGATCTTTTCCTCTTGCGCGTCGACCTTCTTTTGAAGGCTGGAGGACTTGATGGTGCCAAAGGCACCGAGGCCCAGAGCAATCACGCCGACGATGAGTGCACCGATCGGGAGCATGCTGTTATTTTCGCGGGAAATGGTATCCATAGATAAGAGGTTAGAAGCGGAGAAGTAGCGGAATCAGAGGGCTAGGCAAGAAGAGATTATTAACAATCGGTAACAACGACTTAGAAGCGGCCATGGCTAACTCCCAGTCCGGGATAGCATTGACACACCGTGCGGAGGGGCGTCCTCTCACTCCCTTCGCGAAAACGGGGTGTAGCTTAGCCTGGTAGAGCGCCTGGTTTGGGACCAGGAGGTCGCAGGTTCGAATCCTGTCGCCCCGACCATTTTATCCCAATTGGCTCAGCTTTCGACCAGCTGCTGTAACAATTTGAGTGCGGAGCGCAGGGTCGTTTGTTCGGCGGGGGTAAGCTTGGCGCCGACGGCGCCGGCGAGCCATTTGCGCTTTGCGTGCGCGGCGGCGTGACGCACTTGGCGGCCAGAACGTGTCAGGGACATCAAAACCTGCCGTTTGTCCGTCGCGTGCGGCACCCGCCTTACGAATCCGGCGTTTTCCAGCACGCGGATGGTGGCACCCATGGACTGCGGCTTCACGGATTCGATGCGCGCGAGCGTGGCGATGGTCAGCGGCCCGCCCTCCAGCCGGCACATTGCGGCAAGATGTGACCAGCTCAGTTCATGGCTAGCCCCCGCCCCCCGCAGGCGGCGCACGAGTTGCCCAATGACGAGATGGAGTTCCTCGGCCAGAACATTCACGGCGGAGATGGCAGCTTTCGACATCGCGACACTCATCACCTTCTGCAGGAAAACTTGCAAGTTAGACTTCTAATTTGCTTCCTGAACGAACGCCTGTCTTTTTCCCGCCTGCCATCGTTCGTCCCTTCCATGCTCAACCTCCGTTCCTTCCCGTTCCGCCGGTCCGTTGTGGCCGCGGTCGCGCTCGTTACGCTCGCCACCGGCTGCAGGCCCAAGGCCATGGTCGTGCCACCCGCGCCACCGCCGGATGTCGTCATCGCCCCCGTCGTTGTCCGCGATGAGCCGATCCGCGCCGAGTGGGTCGCGTCGATCGACGGTCTCGTCAACGCCCAGATCCGCGCCCAAGTGTCCGGCTACCTCCTGAAGCAGGTTTACCAGGACGGGACGCAGGTGAAGAAGGGCGATGTACTGTTCGAGATTGATCGCCGGCCTTTCGAAGCGGCGCTCGTGCAGGTCCAGGCCAATTTCGATCAGGCCGAATTGACGAAGAACCGGCAGGCGCAGCTCAGCACCCAAAATGCTGTTTCCGCGCAGGAGCGCGACAACGCTGTCAACTCCGCCGCGGCCGCCAAGGGGGCCCTCGAAATGGCCCAGCTTAACCTCGAGTTCACGCGCATCGTGTCGCCCATCGACGGCCTCGCCGGCATCGCCACCGTCCAGATCGGCGACCTCGTTGGCCCGGGGACCGGCGTCCTGACCACCGTCTCCACGATCGATCCCATTAAGGTTTATTTCTCGATCACTGAGCAGACCTATCTCGATTTCAAAAAACCCCATCCTGGCGAACCTAAGTTCCCCGAAGAACTCGTGTTCGACCTGGTCATGGCTGACGGCAGTGTCTATCCGCACCAGGGCAAATTCCTCGCCGCGGACCGCCAGATCGACGCCGGCACCGGCACGCTGCGCCTCGCCGGCGTCGTGCCGAATCCCGACTTCCTCCTGCGTCCTGGCCAGTACGCCCGCGTCCGCGCCACGATCCGCACGCAACATGACGCGATCCTCGTGCCCCAACGCTCGGTGAACGAGCTGCAGGGCGGTTATCAGGTCGCCGTCGTCGGCTCCGACCATATCGCCCACCTGCGCACCGTGAAGGTCGGCGACCGCTCGGGTTCGCTTTGGATCATCAATTCCGGCCTGCAACCCGGCGACCACGTCGTCGTCGACGGCATTCAAAAGATCAAGGAAGGCACCCTGGTAAATCCCGTCGCCCCGTCTCCGGCGAAGTCCAACTGAGCCGCCCGCTCCCCTCCCCACCATGGCCCGCTTCTTCATTGATCGCCCGGTCTTCGCGATCGTCATCTCGATCCTCACGGTAATCGTCGGCCTCGTGAGTCTGGTGAGCCTGCCGATTGCGCAGTTCCCCAAGATCGTCCCGCCCGAGGTCCGCATCACCTCGAGCTACGTCGGCGCCGATGCGCAAACCGTCGAGCAGTCCGTGGCCACACCGATCGAGCAGACGATGAGCGGCGTGGACAACCTCGGCTACATGTACTCGATCAACGGCAGCGATGGCTCGTTCCGGTTGACCTCCAGTTTCGATATCGCGACCGAACCCAACGACGATCTCATCCTTTCGCAGATGCGCGTGACGCAGGCCACGCCGCAACTGCCCGCGGAGGTCGCGACCTACGGTGTGACCGTCCAGAAATCGCTCTCCGCGCCGTTGATGATCCTGGCGCTTTATTCGCCCCACGAGACCTATGACAGCACGTTCGTCGCGAATTACGCCTACATCAATATCAACGACCAGCTGACCCGCGTGCCCGGCATTGCGAGTGTGACAGTCTTCGGCGCCGGCCAGTATGCGATGCGAATCTGGGTCAAGCCCGACCAGCTAGCGAAACTCAACATCACCGTTCCGGAGGTCACCGGCGCCATCTCGAGTCAGAGCACGGTCAATCCCGCCGGCCAGCTGGGCGGCCAGCCGTCACCGGCCGGTCAGGAGTTCACCTACTCCGTCCGCGCGCAGGGCCGGCTCACGTCGCCCGAGGAATTCGGTAACATCGTGGTGCGGGAGAACCCGGACGGCTCTCTCATCCGGCTGAAGGACGTCGCCCGCATCGAGCTAGGCGCTCAAGTCTACAACGTGCAGGGGCGCTACAATGGCAAAGCTTCGGCCATCATCGCCATCTACCCGCTGCCCGGTTCCAACGCCCTCGATGCCGCGAAAGGCGTGTTGCAAACCATGGAGAAACTGAAGGCCCGTTTCCCGGCTGACCTCGACTACGGTATCGGCCTCGACACCACCCGTTCCGTTTCGGAGGGCGTCCGCGAAATCAGCGGCACGCTCTGGCAGGCGCTCCTGCTCGTCATCATCGTCGTCTTTATCTTTCTGCAGGGCTGGCGGCCGACCCTGATTCCGATGCTTGCCGTGCCGGTCTCGCTGATCGGTACGTTCATGTTTTTCCCACTCTTCGGCTTCTCGATCAACACGCTGTCGCTGTTCGGCCTCGTGCTGGCCATCGGACTCGTGGTGGACGATGCCATCGTCGTGGTTGAGGCGGTTGAGCATCACATCGAGAAGGGTCTCTCGCCGCGTGACGCCACGCTGAAGGCCATGTCGGAAGTATCCGGGCCGGTGGTCGCGATCGCGATCATCCTGGCGGCCGTGTTCGTGCCGACCGCGTTCATCCCCGGCATCACGGGTCGATTGTACCAGCAATTTGCGCTCACGATTGCCATCTCGGTGGCAATCTCGGCCTTCAACGCCCTCTCGCTGAGTCCCGCGCTCTGCACGTTGCTGCTGAAGCCGCGCCAGAAAGTCGGCGGCCCACTCGGCGCGTTTTATCGCGGCTTCAACCGCATCTTCGGTCGCGCGAATCAGGGCTACGTGAGCATCTCCCGCTCACTGATCCGCAAAAGTTTCTTCTCCGTGCTCGCGTTGGTGGGCTTTGCCGTCGCGGCCGGTTGGATCGGACGCGGGCTGCCGGCGTCGTTTCTTCCCGAGGAAGACCAGGGCTACCTTTATGTCGCCCTCCAGCTGCCCAACGCCTCGTCGCTGCAGCGCACGGCCGAGGCCGCGCACAAGGTCGAAGCGGTGCTGGCCCAGACCCCCGGCGTCCAAGGCTACACCTCGGTCATCGGCTTCAGCTTGCAGAGCCTGGTGTACAACACCTACAGCGCGTTTTTCTTCGTCAATCTGAAGCCCTGGTCGGAACGCCAAGCGTCCACCGAGCAGTATGCGGCGATCAAGGACCACCTCGCGCGTGAACTTAAAAAGATTCCAGACGGCAATTCCTTCACGTTCGCGCCCCCCTCCATCCCTGGCGTCGGCACCGCGGGTGGGTTCACCTTCGTACTCGAGGATCGCGCCGGCAAGGACGTGGCCTTCCTTGCAGATAACGTGAACAAATTCATCGAAGCCGCGAAGAAGCGCCCCGAGCTCAGCGGCGTCAGTACGACGTTCCTGCCCAATGTGCCGCAGGTGTTCGTGAAGGTTGACCGCGACAAGGTGCTCAAGCAGGGCGTCGCGTTGAACGACGTCTATAAAACGCTGCAGTGCTACATGGGCGGCGTGTTCGTGAACTATTTCAACCGTTTCGGCCGGCAGTGGCAGGTCTACGTCGAGGCCGAGGGAGAATACCGCCGGCGGGCCGAGGATCTCGCGCAGTATTACGTCCGGAACCGCGCCGGCCAGATGGTGCCGCTGAGTTCTCTCGCCACTGTCGAAACGCGCACGGGCCCGGAGTTCACCATGCGGTACAATCTCTTCCGCAGCGCCCAAATCAACGGTGCCGCCGCGGCGGGCTACAGCTCTGCGCAGGCGACTGCCGCGCTCGAGGAGGTGTTCCACCAGACGATGCCAAGCGAAATGGGCTTCGATTACATCGGCATGTCCTACCAGGAGAAGCGCGCCGCGGAGGGGATTCCGCCGATGGCAATCTTTGGTCTGTCGCTGCTGTTCGTGTTTCTGATTCTCGCCGCGCTTTATGAGAGCTGGTCACTGCCGTTCAGCGTAATCCTGACGGTGCCGGTTGCGGTGTTCGGCGCCTATCTCGGTCTGCACTGGCGCGGGATGGAGAACAACGTCTTCGCCCAGATCGGTCTTGTCATGCTCATCGGACTCGCGGCCAAGAACGCCATCCTCATCGTGGAGTTCGCCCGCGCGCGCCGCGCGCAGGGTGATTCCATCATCGATGCCGCGCTGGAGGGCGCGCGCGTGCGGTTGCGTCCGATCCTGATGACGTCCTTCGCGTTCATCCTCGGTTGCGTCCCGCTCTGGCTCGCCAGCGGCGCCGGCGGCGTGGCGCGCCGCGTGATGGGCACGGCCGTGATCGGCGGCATGCTCGCCGCCAGCTTGCTCGCAATTTTCCTGATCCCCGTGATGTTCTACGTCGTCGAAACCCTCGCGAATCGGAAAAAGCCGGCGGTGCAGGTGCCCCCCATCGAGACGAAAACGCATTAACCCGACTTCCGGCTCCAGCGATAACCGAGACCGATAAAGAACATGTCAGCGTCGCGATCGTAACTGCTCGTCACGCGGTTGAACATCAACCGGGCAACCCAGTGCTCTGAAAGCGCGGTGGCCAGCGTGAACGAGACCAGGGGCGCCACCGCCGCGGGGTTCCGCTGGTCACTCGGGGCCGGATGCTTGTGATCGATATAGACATACGGCCCGACGCCCACGCCCACACTCGCGTGATCGTCAAAAAACGTGTTCACCGCCCACACCTGGGCAGCAACGCCACGGCGACGAACGATCTCCGGATCGCCCTCGTAAATTCCGGAGACGGTCCAGTCGAGATGCGGAATTATTCCACGGCGATATTCCGCGGCATACGCTTGCGCAGACGGACTCAGAAAAGTGTTCACGACCGTCTGACCGCCGAAAAACGTCAGCTGCGGATCAGTTACATATTTGTACTCGTCGGGCGCATCCCCCAGCCGGCCTTTCGTGGGTTTCATTCCTTGGCCAAACCAGAAACCCAGACCCAGCGTCGAGGTCGTGGTCTGGAGCTGCGTCTGAGGACTGATGCGATTCACATTGGCGCGCACAAACCAGCGGCCGCCGAGATAGGCCGTGGCAGAAGCACTGTAGATCAGCGCGGTCCCATGAATGTTGGCCGTGCCCCCACCGGGCTTAAATTGCGTGTCGTAGAAATAAAAGGTGCCCGCGCCGACTGAAACGGCAAAGCGGTCATTGAACAACGGCAGCCGGCCCCAGAGCTCAAACGCGGTGCCGTCGCGGTGATGCCCGACAATATGACCTTCATTGATGTACGCCACCGAGGCCGCAGCGTAGCGAATGAAGTTCTGCCGATAATCCACCTGATACGCATAACTCGACTTACCCTCCGTCTGCATCCCGCCGTAAAGCATCGTCAATTCCTGCGCGCCAAGCCGCGTCACGAGCCCAAGTGCCAGGCAGGCGAATAAAATCCAAGGACGAGTAAAGCATGTCATATGAAGGCGATGCAAAGAAACATCGCCCGCCACCGACCCGCTTCATTTCCTTCGGTTCACGACAATCAGCCAGCAGGCTTGGCCCTGCGACGAAGTCGAATCTGCCGCAGCAGACACTGCCGATTACTTGCCCGTGGCGGGCATCTTCACTGCCGGCATCGCGCCAGTCGTGTCCGAAGCTGCGACGGGCAGGCTCGCGCGGAGCAGCAGTGCGCGTTGCATCCAGGGGCTGGTGGGATCGATCTGCATGACCTGATCAGAGTATTTTTTAACGTCGTCAGCCTTGCCGGCGACACTCGCGAGACTGGCGAGCTGGTAGGCCGCCTCGACGCGCGTCCCCTTGGCCTCTGTGGCGTCGGCCGCGAGCGCCTGGAGAGCGGTCTGGCCTTCGGCGGTCTTGCCGCCCTGGATCTTCGCCATCGCGAGGCCGAGCCGCGCACGACTGGCTAGCGGGCCGGTCTTGATTGCGGCGGCCGCATCCTCGTAACCGTAAATGGCCTCGGTGGACCGACCGGCGGCGTAGTCCGCATCCGCAAGCTGCAGCCGGGCGAGTCCGGCGAGCAAATGGCCGCTATGGGCGGTCGCGAACGACTTCAGTTGTTCTGGCGTGGTGGCGGCCGCGTAATCGCGGCCGACCGCAATTTCCTTCTGCGCAACACGGTAGTCCCAAGCACCCTTGGCCACAATCGCGAGGAGAATGACCACCACGAGGGCCATCACGGACTTGCCGTTCTTCTGCCAAAAGATGCGCAGGTGATCCTCGAAGGTCAGCGCAACGTAGTTTTCGTCCACCGCGACCAGGTTACGGTCGTCACCGGAAGATTTCTTGGCGGAAGGAGTGGCAGGCTTGGTCATGGGCAGCGGGGTGGCGGGAGTGAAAAGAAGACGAGAACAAAACCCCTTCTCCGTGTAAATGCCGGAAACAGGCGGCAATGCACTGATGGGCAAGGAGGCCGGCAGTACTACACCCCATGGCACGTCACTGCCGCGCGCGATAGACTGGCTTCGGTAAACCATCGTTCCCCCTGTCATCGCTTTCAACGCCCCAATCATCATGGCTCCCCCACTTTACCCCGAGACGCCCAAGCTCGCCTCCCTTCCTACCCACGACGAGATCGCGCGCTGCGCGCATGGACTATGGATCGAATATGGGCAACCCGCCGGTTGCGAGGAGGCCATCTGGCTCGATGCCGAGCGTCTATTGACGTCCGCCCAAAGTAGTTACGACTGAACCTCGGCCGAAGCAGTTGAGGCTACGTTTTCCGGCATTTCAAAAGTGCGAGATCCCACTCAGTCGAACACCACTGTCCTGTGGCCGTAAATCAGTACCCGGGCCTCGAGATGCCAGCGGACGGCTTGGGCGAGCACGGTTTTCTCAAGATCGCGCCCCTTGCGGACGAGGTCTTCCACCCCGTGGCGGTGCGTGACGCGGGCGACATCCTGATGAATGATCGGTCCTTCATCGAGATCGCGCGTCGCGTAATGCGCCGTGGCCCCAATGAGTTTCACGCCTCGCGCGTGAGCCTGATGGTAGGGCTTACCGCCCGCGAACGCCGGCAGAAAGGAATGATGAATGTTAATCACGGGCCGACCGAATTTCTCCAGGAAATCCGCGGACAGCACCTGCATGTAACGCGCCAGCACCACGAGCTCGGCGCCGAGTTCGCGCAGCAGCGCCAGCTGCTTCGCTTCCGCGGCGGCCTTGGTCTCGGCGGTCACGGGAATGTGGTAAAACGGGAGTCCGTAGATTTTCGCGACATCGGCAAAGCCGGCGTGATTGCCAATGACCGCGACGAGTTCACCCGCGAACTCGCCTTCCCGCCAGCGTAGCGCGAGATCGTGGAAGCAATGCTCGGCCTTCGACACAAAAACGACGACCCGCGGCCGACTCGCCGACGAGGCCACCTGCACCGCCATGCCCAGTCCGGTCGCAAATTTTCGAAAGTCCTCTGCCCCTGCGTCCGCGGAAGCGGGCCTGCCTGCGATCAGCTCGGCGGAGGAGGGAACCCACTCGATACGCTGGAAAAACGCTCCCGTCTCCATGTCGTGGTGCTGATCGGCGTGCAGGATGTTGCCGCCACGCTCGAAGATCCAGCCGGAGACGCCTGCCACGATCCCCGGCTGATCGGGTCCGTGCAGCAGGGCAATGAGGGTGGCGGGCGAAGTCATGAATTACGATTTACGAGTGAAGCTTTACGATTTGCCAGCCCGCAGATGGGCCATGGGTGTCATGCTGCGCGGAGCTCACCTGTCCGGTATGAGCTTGGCGAGAGCGGAAGTATCCAGTGAGAACGCTTCAGGGATTTCGATAAAATCCTCGTGGCCCTAAAACGAGAGCTATCGGTCTAGACTTCACTGCAGTCAGCATGCCGGCGTTCGATGGTAAAACCCCGGTGCGAATTCAGGATGGCGGCAGCAGCAGGACTTTGCCCGTCGTGGCGCGGCCTTCCAGTGCGCGATGCGCCTCGGCGGCGGCGGTCAGCGGATACGTCGCACCAATGCGCACATTAAGCGTGCCGTCAGCGATCCAGTTGAACAGATCCCCGCTGCGTTTCCGCAATTCCCCCGGAGTCGCGATGTAATGCGACAGCGTGGGCCGGGTCAGGAACAACGATCCTTTTTGGGAGAGCACCAGCGGCGAGAAAAGCGGAACCGGGCCACTCGCGTTACCAAATGATACCATCATGCCGCGCGGACGCAGGCTCGCCAGCGAACCTTCGAAGGTGACCTTGCCGATCCCATCATAAACCACATCCACGCCCCGCCCCCCGGTGAAACTCCGGACAATCTCGGGAAATTTCGTTTCCTCCCCCAGCACGATTACCTCGTCCGCCCCGGCTTCGCGCGCAAATTTCACCTTTGCCTCGGAACCCACCGTCCCCAGCACGCGCGCCCCGCGCTTCTTGGCGATCTGCACGAGCAGCAGGCCCAGACCGCCCGCCGCGGCATGCACGAGCGCCGTGTCGCCGGGCTCGAGTGGCCAGGTGTCGCAGGCGAGAAAATGCGCCGTCATGCCTTGCAACAGTACGGCGGCTGCGAGCTGTGAGCTGAGGGCCGCCGGCACGCGAACGGTCATCGCCGCCGGCGCCAGTGCCTCTGACGCGTACGCGCCCGCCACCGCGCAACTCGCCACACGGTCGCCGACCTTAAAATCCGTGACTCCTTCGCCCACCCCGGTCACCGCCCCCGCCGCCTCGCTGCCAAGCGTGTGCGGCAGCGGCACCGCGTAAAGTCCGCTGCGCTTGTACGTGTCAATGAAGTTCAACCCCACCGCCTCGACCCGCATTCGAATCTCGCCCCGAGCCGGAGTCGGGACCGGCACGTCATCAATGCGAAGTTTTTCGACGCCCCCGGTTTCGTGAATGCGGATCGCGAGCATGAGAAAATTTTTGAATACCGATTTAAGAATTTCGATTTTCTGGAGCAGCCCGAATTGTCATCCTGCAGATGGCGAAGGATCCAGTGCGAGCATGCTCAAAGCCTCGCGAGAATCCGACGCGATGTAAAACCAGGAAGGCGGCCCTGGACTTCACACCGTTCAAAATGGCAAACGTTGGTCTCGCACAAATCCTAGCTGGCAAATTGCCAATCCAAAACCGGCAATCACACCACCGTCACGTTGCCGAGATACTGCTGAATCGGCTTCACGCCGATGTGGCGACTCTTGAGCGCGGCAATACCGTTGACCGCCGCCTCCGCGCCCGTGAGCGAGGTCATGAGGCAGATGTTGTGGGCGTACGTGGCGGCGCGGATGGCGTTCTCGTCGCGGCGCGGGATCATTCCGCCCGGCGTATTGATCACGAGCTGGATCTGCCCGTTCTTGATCATGTCCACCGCGTTGGGCCGGCCTTCACTGATTTTGGCCAGGCGTTTTACCGCCACGCCGGCATCCGCAAGGGTTTTCGCCGTGCCGCTGGTGGAATAAATGATGAAGCCGAGCGCCTCGAGGCGCTTCGCGATGCCGACTGCGCGCGGCTTGTCCGAGTCCTTGACCGAGAGAAACACGTTGCCCTTGACCGGCAGACCGGGCTTGACCGCAGCTTGGGCCTTCGCAAAGGCCATGCCGAGATCTTCGTCAAGGCCCATGACCTCGCCGGTCGAGCGCATCTCCGGTCCGAGTGTGATCGTGGCGCCGGGAAACCGCACAAACGGAAACACCGCTTCCTTTACGCACCAGTGCTTGGGCGTCAGCTCGCGGGTGTAGCCAAGGTCCTTCAGCTTGAGGCCGGTCATGACCTTGGCGGCGAGTTTCGCGAGCGGCACCCCAATCGCCTTGGCGACAAATGGCACGGTGCGGGAAGCGCGCGGGTTCACCTCCAGCACGTAAAGTTCGCCGTCTTTGATCGCAAACTGGATGTTCATCAGGCCGATAACTTTCAACTCGCGGGCGAGCGCATAGGTGGCCTTCCGGACAGTCGTAAGCATCTCGGCGCCGAGCGTATGCGGCGGCATCACCATGGCGGCATCGCCCGAATGCACGCCGGCAAACTCGATGTGCTCGAGCATGCCACCAATGACGGAGGTCTCGCCGTCGCTGATGCAGTCCACGTCGAGCTCGATCGCATCCTCCAGGAACTTGTCGATGAGCACCGGCTTGCCGGGCATAACCTCGAAGGCCTGGCGGATGACCGCCTGAAATTCTTCCTCGCTGTAAACAATAAACATGCCGCGGCCACCGAGCACGAATGACGGACGAAGCAGCACGGGAAATCCCACCTCGCGGGCGAAGGTGAGCGCCTCGGTCTCGTTGAGCGCCGTGCGATTGGCGGGCTGCCGCAGACCGATCTTGTTTAGCACTGCGGCAAACTGCTTCCGGTCCTCCGCCAGCTCGATGCTTTCCGGTGAGGTGCCAATGATGTTCGCGCCATTCGCCTTCAACGCCGTGGCGAGATTGAGCGGCGTCTGGCCGCCGAACTGCACGATCACCCCGTCGCACTTTTCCTGCTGATAAATCTCCAGCACATCCTCGAGCGTGAGCGGCTCGAAATACAGCCGGTCGCTGGTGTCGTAGTCGGTCGAGACCGTCTCGGGGTTCGAGTTGACCATCACCGTCTCAAAGCCGGCCTCACGCAGCGCGAAGCTCGCGTGCACACAGCAATAATCGAACTCGATCCCTTGGCCGATCCGGTTGGGACCGCCGCCAAGGATCATGATCTTCTTCTTCTTGGACGGGATGATTTCGTTCTCTTCGCCGTAGCTCGAATAATAGTACGGCGTAAAGGCCTCGAACTCCGCCGCGCAGGTGTCGACGAGCCGGTAAGTCGTGTGGATGCCGCGCTGTTTCCGGTCTGCGCGCACGGTGGCGAGGTCGCTTTTCAAGATGTGCGCGAGCTGAACGTCGGAGAATCCGAACTGCTTCGCGCGGCGGAGCGCGTTGGTATCCACGGTCGCAAGCGTCAGCTTCGAGAGCGCCTGCTCCATCTCGTGAATCTCGCGCAACTGGTGCAGGAACCAGGGGTCGATCTTGGTCAGTTCGAAGATGCGTTCCACCGTGTACCCGGCCCGAAAGGCGTGGCGGATATAATAGACGCGCTCCGCGTTGGGCGTGCCGAGCTTGGCGTTGATAATCTTCTCGTCCACGAGTTCGTCGCTGCCCCATTTGCCCCCGCCCCCGAAGCCGCGCGCCCCGGTCTCGAGCGAGCGCAGGCACTTCTGCATGGACTCCTTGAACGTGCGGCCGATCGCCATCGCCTCGCCCACGGACTTCATCGCGGAGGTCAGCGTCGAATCGGCATCGGGGAATTTCTCGAAGGTAAAACGGGGGATCTTCGTGACGACGTAATCAATCGTCGGCTCGAAGCTCGCGGGCGTGAGCCGCGTGATGTCGTTGCGCAGTTCGTCGAGCGTGTAGCCGACGGCCAGCTTGGCGGCGATTTTGGCGATGGGGAACCCGGTCGCCTTCGACGCGAGCGCCGAAGAGCGGGAGACCCGCGGGTTCATCTCGATAACAACCATCCGGCCGGTCACGGGATCGACAGAGAACTGAATATTGGAGCCGCCGGTCTCGACCCCGATCTCCCGGATGACCGCAAACGACGCATCGCGCATCACCTGGTATTCCTTGTCGGTCAGCGTCATCGCGGGCGCTACCGTGATGGAGTCGCCGGTGTGCACGCCCATCGGGTCAAAATTCTCGATCGAGCAGATGACCACGCACTGGTCCTTGTGATCCCGCATGACCTCCATCTCGTATTCCTTCCAACCGAGCAGGCACTCCTCGACGAGGACCTCATGCACGGGGGACAGATCGAGACCGTTGGCGACGATGGCTTCAAATTCATCCTTGTTGTAAGCGATGCCACCGCCGGCGCCGCCCAGCGTGAAGGAAGGGCGGATGATGAGCGGAAACGCTCCCAGAAATTCCGCCGCAGCGAGCGCCTCGGCCATGGATTTCACGGTGCGCGATTTCGCCACATCGAGGCCGATCTTGATCATGCACTGCTTGAACAGCTCGCGGTCCTCACCCTTGTTGATCGCCTCGCTCTTCGCGCCGATCATTTCCACGCCGTATTTGTCGAGGATGCCAGCTTTGAACAGCTCCATCGAGAGGTTGAGAGCCGTCTGGCCGCCCAAGGTGGGGAGCAGTGCCGAGGGGCGCTCCGCGATGATGATCCGTTCCAGAAAATCCACCGTAAGCGGCTCAATGTAAGTCACATCAGCGAACTCCGGGTCCGTCATGATCGTGGCGGGATTGGAGTTAACGAGAATAACCCGATAGCCCTCTTCCCTTAGCGCCTTGCACGCCTGCGTGCCCGAATAGTCAAACTCACAGGCCTGGCCGATGACAATGGGGCCGGCGCCGATGATAAGGATGGATTTTAGGTCGGTGCGTTTGGGCATGCGCGTAGATTTCGGTGACAGTTGAGAGCGCCGAAACGCGCGGCAAGCGGGAAAACACACACAGCGCGGATCTTGTCATCGTGACGGTGGCATCTCGCCGCAGGATTCGCCAATCGGCGGTGCAATCCGCACTCTCCAAGCCGTTCACCGCGAGCGAGCTCGCCCTAAAAAGCTTCTTCCTGGAGGTAGGCTGGAAAGAGATTCGAACCGCAATGCGGTGGAGGAAGCGGCTTTACGCCAGCTTGCTGGCGTCGACGCCGAGCACTTTGGCCGCCACGGCCTTGTCTTCACGGCTGGCATGCAGGACGTGGTCGATGTACTGTTTCTCCTGGCCGGCAATGTACTCGGCGAGCGTCGGCCAGTTCTTCACCTCGCGCAGGCGAAGAGGCAACTGCTCGGACGTCACGACGCGAGTCTCGGCCTCTGACACCACCTTGGTAATCACTTGGAACAGCTCGGTCAGATTGCCCGGCCAATGATAGGCCATGAGCATGCCCATGGCGTCATCGGAAAATTCAACTGTGCTGGAATCGAAATGGGGATTGGTGGCCTTGGCCGCGTATTTCTTCACGATCAGCGGGATGTCCTCGGCCCGCTCGCGCAAGGCGGGCATCTTCACGGGCAGCGAGGCGACGCGGTAAAACAACTCGTCGTGGAACTGACCCTCATCGGTCAGCTTTTCCAGATCCTCGGTCGTGCTACAGATCAGGCGAAAGCCCTGGGCCGTGTTGCGCAGCACGCCAACCAGCTCCTTTTGCACCGCGAGCGACAGGCATTGCAGATGCTGGAGAAAAAGCGTGCCGCTTTTCGCCTGCTGGACCCAGACCCCGCCGGTGCCGCTCGTGCCGAGCAGGCCTTCGCGAAAACTGGCCTCGGAACTGAGCGAGCAGTCCACGCGCACCAGCTGAGAATCCTGCGCGCCGCCTGCGGCATGGAGCAGCTCCGCCACGGCGATCTTGCCCGTGCCATTTTCGCCCTGCAGGAGCACGGGGGAACGCACGGTGGAAAGTTTTTTCACCTGCTGGACCAGCTTCTTCATCGTCGCGCTCGATCCGACCAGCCGGCTTTCGATGTCCTCGGCCTTGGCGCTCGGGGTCAGACCGGTCAGGGCGCGCTCGCTCTGGAACTGTTTGAACTCGATGCCGCGTTTCAGGGTGGCGATCAGCTCGTCCACCCGGAAGGGCTTCTGCAGGTAGTCAAACGCACCGAATTTCAGCGCCTGCACCGCACTCTCGGTGCTGGCGTAGGCTGTCATGATGATGACAATGGACTTCGGATCGTGGAGCTTGAGCTGCTTAAGGAGCGTGATGCCGTCCATCGGCTTCATGTCGATGTCCGCCAGCACCAGATCAAACTTCTCCTTTTTATAACGCACCATGGCCTTCTCGCCATCGGTGGCAAACGACGTCGAGAAGCCCGTGGGTTGGATAACCGCCTCGAGCATCTCGTGGATCGAGAGAAGGTCGTCAACGATGAGGACGGAAGGCATGGGAGGCGAAGCATCCCGCCGGAGCGGGTCGAATTTTGGCGGGGCGGGGCTTTATTGCAGGCCGCCGGCAACCGCACCGAGTTGGAAGATCGGGAGGAACATCGCCATGACGATGCCGCCCACAACGACACCGAGGAATACGATGAGGACCGGTTCGATCAGGGAGGTAAGGGCGGCGACGGTAGCCTCGCACTCGACGTCGTAGAAGTCGGCGATCTTGCTCATCATGCCGTCCACGTTACCGGTGGCCTCACCCGCTTTGACCATGTGCTTCATCATCGGCGGAAAAAAAGCGTTGGCAGCGAGCACCTCGGAAACCTGGCCGCCCTGGCTAACGTGCTTCGCAATTTCCACGCAGGCGTCCTCGATTTGCACTTTGTTGCTGGCCGCGGACACGATCTCGAGCGTGCGTAGGATCGGCACGCCGGACCGGATGAGCGTTGCGTAAGTGCGGCAGAAGCGCGAAAGGGCTATTTTATGGACGAGATTGCCGAAGATGGGTGCCCTGACGAGGAACTTGTCCTTCTGGCGGCGGCCGTTGGGGGTGGCGACGAACTTGCTGATGAGCCAATAGGCGGCGTAAGCGCCGGCACCTACCGCCCACCACCACTTCTTCATGAAATCTGACAAATCGATCAGAAACTGCGTGGGCGCCGGCAGCTTTGAGCCGAAGTCGGCGAACATCGCCGCGAACACCGGGATGACGAAGATCAGCAGCACGTTGACGAGTGCGATCGCCAGGCCGATGACCGCGATCGGATAGGTCATGGCGGACTTCACCTTCTTAGTCAGCTTGACTGTGGCTTCGAAATAACCGGCCACCTTCATCAAAATTTCAGCCAGGCCACCACTCGCTTCACCGGCCTCGACCATGGACACGAACAAGGTGTTGAACGAGTTCGGGAATTTGCGGACGGCCGAGGAAAAAGAGTTACCCGACGAGATGTCATTCTT
>JBDTJA010000320.1:0-22059 GCA_039936075.1 Opitutaceae bacterium
GGAAACTAGGACAACGTGCGGCGGCTCCGGTTCGCCGTCAACTGCCGCGGCGATTTGGCCCTGTCATCCATTGTGATTGTGAAAAACCCCACTGGCGGGACGACGAAGCAATTCAGCTTGATCGCCACGGCGCAACGCGCGCCTTCCGATGACAATCCGCTTCAGGACACTTTTGCGATTCACGACTCCTCGGCCCGTTTCAATTTGAAAAACGCCTGCAGCAATTCCCGGCACTCGACCTCGAGCACTCCGCCGGCCGTCAGCTCGACGTGGTGATTGACGCGCGGGAGATCGTTGAGATTCGTGGCGCCGCCCAAGCAGCCCATTTTGGGATCGGGCACGGCGTAACAAACGCGTTTCAACCGCGACATCAACGTAGCGCCCGAGCACATCGGACAGGGCTCCTTCGTGACATAGAGTGTGGCGCCCTCCAACCGCCAGTTGCCGAGCTTCGCGGCGGCCTGGGTGAGCGCCAGCATCTCGGCGTGCGCAGTGGGATCGTGCGCGCCCTCGACCGTGTTGTGCGCCGCGGCGATCACCTCGCCATGCAATTCGATGATTGCGCCGATGGGCACCTCGTCCTGCCGCCAAGCGTCAATCGCTTGGTTGAACGCCAGACTCATGTAGAAGGCGTCATCGCGCACGAGCTGCGAGGGGAAGCGTTTGTCGAACGGGCAGGCGAGGGGCGGGTGGGAATCAGCCATGAGAGCGAGGTGGACGGGTCTACCGAGGTAAAACCTTGCTTACGTGGCCCCTTTCCGCCTTACAAGGGGCTTTATTTTCCCTGACCAACCACCTATGACACAACCCGTTCCCGGCAACCCCTCCCTCCACCATGGCTGATAGCAATTCGATCGAAGTGGAGGGCAAGGTCGTCACCGTTTTGCCGGGCACGATGTTCAAGGTGCAGCTGTCCAACGGGCACATCGTGCTCGCGCACATCTCGGGCAAGCTCCGGAAAAATTTCATCAAGATCGCCGCGGGCGACACGGTGAAGATGGAGATGAGTCCGTACGATTTGGAAAAGGCGCGCATCACTTTCCGCGTCAAGGAGCAGAACTCCACGTATCGTCCGCCGCCGCGCCGCCGCTTCTGAGCGTTGCCGGCTGTCTCGCCGCGTCAATTTCCACGCCATGCGGGTTGATCACAGCCAGGCCGCACCCGCGTTCGCCAACGACATCGAGGGTTTTCTCGGGTTTCTTGGCCTCGAGCGCGGCCTCGCGAAGAACACGCTCTCGGCCTATCGCAGCGATCTCGACCAGGCCGCGGCCTTCCTCGCGAAGCACGGCACGAAGGACTGGCGCGGCGTCAATCGCGCCTCGGCGGGCGAGTGGCTGCATTCACTGAACGGCCGCGTTTGTTCGCCGGCCAGCCTCGCTCGCAAACTCACCGCGCTGCGCGGACTCGCCCGTTACCTGGTCCGCGAAAAAATCCGCGACGATGACTTCACGGATTTGCTCGCCAGTCCGAAACTGTCGCGCCGCATTCCGGGGACGCTCACGCCCGGGGAGATCGCCCGCCTGCTGGCCGCCCCGACGGGCGGCGATGCGCGCGCGTTGCGCGACCGGGCGATGCTGGAGCTGTTTTACTCGAGCGGCCTGCGCGTCTCGGAGCTTTCCGGGCTCACGCTGCAGCAGGTGGATCTGGAACAGGGTTTTCTCCGGGTGTTTGGCAAGGGCTCAAAGGAGCGCGTGGTGCCGGTGGGTGGCCACGCGGCCGACGCGCTGACGACCTACCTCATCTCCGGACGGCCGTCATTGGTGAAACCGCGCACGGGCAGCCAGATTTTCCTCAATCACCGCGGTGCGGCGCTTTCCCGCGTTTCATTGTGGAAGCTCGTGAAGACCTATGCCGCGCGCGCGGGCATCACCAAGAACGTGAAGCCACACGGCCTGCGCCACTCGTTCGCCACACATCTGCTGACGGGCGGCGCCGACCTGCGCGCCATCCAGGAAATGCTCGGCCACGCCAGTATCTCGACGACCCAGATTTACACGGCGGTTGAAACGAAGCGTCTCCTTGACCAGCATGCTAAATTTCACCCGCGCAACCATGCCTGACCCGCTGCCCACGAGTGAAACCGGGCTATCCGTCCGCCGGATACTACTGGGCATCGCCTATGCGGCAGCAGTGGTGGCTCCGTTGTTTCTCCTGCTGGATCCGCGGGCCGTTTTCTTGCGCGACTGGCCGATCCACGTGTGGATCATCGACTATTATGCGGAGTATTTCCGCCAGCACGGCGACCTGCCAACCGTCATCAACCTCGTGCCGGCGGTGGGCGTGGCGATGCCGGTGTTTTACGGCTGTTTGCTTTATCCCGTCCTGGGGGTTGTCGCCGCGCTCGTCGGGTCCGCCCTGACTTTGCGCGTAGCCCTGGCGCTGATGCTCGTGATCCAGTTTGTCGCGCTGTTGTCCGCGGGGCGGAAGATTTTTGGGCACCGGGGGATCGCCTACACCGTGGCAGTTTCGGTCATCTGGGCGACGTATTCGCTTACCAACCTCTACAATCGAGGCGCCATCGCCGAGTACTTCGCCACGGGATTCTATGTGACCGCTTTGGCCTTTGGCGCGGCGGCGGTGATCGCGCCACCTGGTTCCGCGCGCCGCTTTTCCGGCTGGTTGACAGGCTGCTTTCTGCTGCTGGCCATTGGTGCGCATCCGCCCACAGCAGTGCTGGCCGCGGTCTTTCTGGTCCTGCTGGGTTTGGCCTCGCTGGTGGGTTGGCGCCGGGAGTGGTGGCAACTGACCGGGAAGGACTATGGTCTCCTGAGCGGTTTGCTTATTCTGGTGGGCCTGGTGCTGGCGCCCTGGCTTTATGCCAACCTCGGGCCCGGCGCCAAACTGGCGATCACTCTCTCACCCGGGGGCTTTCATTTTCGCCCGGACCACTGCGATACCTTCTGGGCCCGGTTCGCCCCGTTTCCTTATGATGAAAGCTCGGTGATGGACGGTCTCAATACCATTGGCGTGCCGTATTTGGAGGCTCCGATCAACGTCGTGCTTCTCGGAATCCTGCTGTGGAATCTTGAGCTCATCCGCCGTTCGTGGCGCATCCGGACGGGGCCAGCCACGACGGGCGGCTTAGCCACCGGTGCGATCGTGATCGTCGCCATCGGCTGGTTTTTGTTTCTCGCCGCATTTTCCCTTTCACCGGGGCTTGCGGCCTGCTTCCAGTTTCTCGCGCCGTACATCCAGTACGTTTACCGGCTCGTCAGTCACTGCAACGCGGCCCTGCTCGTGGCGGTGCTGGCCTCGGGCGTGCTGGTGGTGCGGCACGATGGTTACCGGCGCTTCCACCATCACACGCAGCTGGTACTGGCGGTCGGATTGACGGTGGCGGTGCTTGGCTTGTTCATCAAGTTGCAGCACGCCGCGGCGACGGAAGCGCCCGATGATCGCGAGATTTTCCTCACGAGCGGTCAAATAGAAATCGCCAAGGCGTATCAGGTACCAGGCCTTGTGCGGGAATTGAGTTCCGCCGAAGTCCGGCAGGCCACGAACATTTATTTTCCCGTGAACGCCCCGGGCTCGTCGTTTGGCTCGGTGGGCGCGGTGCGGGTGAGGCTGGAGCATCCCCGCTGGGTGCAGACCAACGCGATGGTTTTTCCCTGGATGAAACTCGAGCTTGATGGCTGGGTTGTCTCCACGGATCAACTGGCCCAAGTCGGTCAACTCCTGGCCTTGCACGTGCCGGCCGGCGTGCACGTGATTCGACCCTTTTGGCAGCCCGATCCGGTCTGGCTGCGACTGTACCGGATATCGCAAGCGGCTTTCGGCCTGATGCTGGTGATAACCCTGGCCTGGTCCGCTGTGCGACTGCGTCAGCTTTTCAGCTTGGTCAGCGTCCGCGCCGCGGATCCCACGCCGTAAAGCAGTAGCAGCGCGCCGACCGGCACGAGCAGGACGCCGAGCCCCGGGTCGCCGTCATGAATGGTGATGCCGCCGAGCAGGAATCCGACGGGCAGCAGCAGCGAGCCCCAAAGCAGCGCTAGCGAGGCCGCGCGCGCCAGCTCGAAGCCCTTGACGGTCCGCATCGTCAGACCGGCGGCGATATTGACCAAGGCGAGCAGCGTGCCGTGCGCGTGAGCCAGCGTGAACATCAGTCGGCGCATCTCGCGGTCCACGTCCAGGTACCAACCAATTTTGAAGCCGTGCAGCGTCTCGAGCACCACGCCGAGGGCGAGGAAGGCAAAGAGAGACCACCAGCCAAAGCGCAGATGTCGGTCAGAGGTATTCATGGAGGAGGGGAGCGGGAGCAAGGCGGAGGATTATTCCGCGAGATAAACTTTCCGGTGATTGCGCTGGTCAAGCATGCGGTCAAACAGCTCTTGCTGGAAAAGCCCGGTGGGCTCGAGCATGGTCTCGGGCCGGTAGCCGCCCTCCTTGTTGCGCTGCTCGAACCACCATTTCTGGTAGGCCTTGGCCGTGGCTTCCTTTTGTTGCGCGTCACCGACGGTGTAATCGAAGTCGTAACCCGAGAAACCCGGCAGGGTCTGCAGGGACTTCCACGCGGCGAAACGGACTGCGGCGTAGGGGTCGTTGAGCTCGAACGCGAGGTAAGGGTAGAGCCATTCGCGGCCCGAGGCTTTTTGCGCGGGTTCCCACCCCATGCTCCACGCCACGAGCATGCGCTGCTCAGCATCGCCCTTCAGCAGCCACTGCACCCCGGCGGACAACCGGTGATCGTCGGTGGAAAGCTCAGGCGCTTTCTGGCCATACCATTCGGCCAGTTTCCCGGCCGTCCACGCGAGGGGCTTGTCGAGGTGGCACAGGTTGCAGGCGTTGGGCCGGCCGAGTTCGATACTCTCGCGCACACTGGGATTGGAGATCTGGTGGCTGCGAATGGCGCGGAGCAGGCCGTAGGTCGTGTGCGGCATGTGGCAGTCGTAGCAGTTGCTGCCGGCTGATTCGGCGCCGTGGTGCGTGTGGGCGGCGAGCGCGGCGGGAGCCTTGAAGGCGGCATGGCACTGCAGGCAGGATTGGTTCGTGGTCATCTCGGGCTTGAGCTGCTGCGTCGTGGCCCAAGCCTTGAGCGAAACCGGATCGGTGTTGGCCGGATGCATTTCGTGGCAGGAAAGGCAGGAAAACTTGCCTCCCTTGTAGCAGGGCGAGGCCATGACGCCGTTCAGTTCCCGGCCAGTCACCCGCACCATGCCGTCGCCCCAAAAGCGTTCGGTCATGAAATGGGGATCCGACTTCAGCAGCGTCTCCCGTTCCACCGGATGGTCCGTGGCGGTTGGTTGCACGACCCAGCGGCCGTCGAGTTCCTTCGCGCCCGGCCGGTACTGCGCGCCCTGTTTGCTCCAGACGAGTTCGACCTGATGGTTCTTGAACGCCCAGATGCTGTGGCACTGGCCACAGACCAGGGACGCCGTGGGGCCGTCCATGCGCGCGGGGTTGGCAATCGTGGGGTCCTTATGGTCCGTCCAGTGCAACGCGAAGCGGCGGAGCGGATTGCGATTCTTTTCAATGTGCTCGCGGCCGCCGCTGTGACAGGCCTCGCACGAGATGCCGAAATCAGTCACCTCCGAATCATATTTTCCAGCCGACACAAACCGCTGGCGGCCTTGCGTCACGTGACAATTGTAGCACGCGATGTTCCAATCGCCGTTCTGATAAACCTCACTGGGCCCGGGGGGGACGAGAAACGTATCCTCCATGGGCGCCCATTTTTTCTCGGCGACCACATAAGCGAAGGGCAGCTGGCCCAGGGTGCGACCGACGCCGGTGGCGGTCCAATAAATCTGCAGGTTGTGCGATCCGGTGAGCAGCAC
Organism: Opitutaceae bacterium; assembly: GCA_039936075.1. Lineage (GTDB taxonomy): Bacteria > Verrucomicrobiota > Verrucomicrobiia > Opitutales > Opitutaceae > Opi-474. The sequence continues at coordinate 5,775 of JBDTJA010000320.1, forward strand.
AATTTCGCGCGAGGCCCCGAAAGCCGAATCATCGGATCCCGCGGGCTTGCTCCGGACATAATACGCTTCGCCTTTCCGGTCCACGCGGTAGTCGGTGCCATGAATGCTCAGCTTTAAGCCGTCCATGTCGGACGCGACGTTCTCGACTTTCGCCACTTGCGTCATAGTGCGGTGAAACGACGCGTGCCAGCTGGCGTAATTGCCAGGATGGCAGGAGCGGCACGAATCGGCGGACGCATATTCCGGGGTCACCTGCTGGATTGGCCGGTTAGCGGGCGGTGTGGTCTGCCAGCTGGTGGTCAGCAGCGAAACTGCGGTCATGATTATCCCCCACGCCAGACCGATGAAGCCAAAGCGCTTGATCCAAGTGGAGGCGCGCGAGGCCGCGGGCGGCGAGGGGTCGGCTGACGGTGTTTTTGCCACTCCTTGCAGCCAACCTCCGATGCCCGCAGGTGCAAAGCATTTTCCACCGGTTGGGGCAGGCCCCCCTCATGATGAACACTCGGCCGCAACCCCACGAGGCAACCCAGTCGACGTCACGCGCGACATTGCGAAGGGCGCCATCCAGGGCTCGCCCTCTGAAAACGTGGCGCCAGCCCGCCCGCGAGGGAGCGCGCGGCGCATCCATTGGCGGCAGCTCGAACCTCCCGCCCCGCAGGCTCCACGCTCGTTTCAAGTTCAGCCCCGCGTGGGAGGTGAATCGACCGTTGGTTGCAACGCTCACTTAGTGCGGCCACCCCCTGTTGCCCAACTTGCCGCGGACTGGATGTCGGGTGTAAAGCCCGGCTCACGACTCATGCATCGACGGCGCGGCGCTGAAAGGACTCGCAAATAGTTTGGGTCCACCTACCCGTTGCGACACGACTCCTGAACCCGTCAACCGGCCGGCCGGCCCCGCGACTCGCGATGGGCGCATTTTAAGCCCGGGACATATCCCGTGGTTGTTTCTGACCATTGCCCTGATCGCGACCGTCATTCAGTTTTATAACGTTCCGGGATCCCGCTGGCGGGAGGCTTTGATTTATGACCGGGACGCGATCGCCCAAGGTGAATGGTGGCGGATTTGGACGGGGCATCTGGTTCATTTTGGCTGGGCGCACTTTGTCCCCGATGCCGGGTTGTTTGTCATTCTCGGATGGCTGCTGGAATCGCGCCACAGGCTCCTGAGTTGGTTTCTGCTTGTGACCTTGCCAGCGGTGATTTCCGGCAGCCTCTATTTCGGGGATCGCGGCATGACCCATTACGGCGGGCTCAGTGCCGTGGACATGGGCCTCCTGGTTTTTCTCGCCTGTAGCGGCTGGCAGAAAAACTGGTTTGATTGGTTCTGCCCGGCCGTCCTCGCCGTTTATGTGGCGGAAATCATCATCGAAAATGTTCGGGGTCACGGCCATGGCGGCGGGATGATCGCTTTTGACGACAACTCGGTTCACGTGGCGACTTCGGCGCACGTGGCCGCGGCAATCTTCGCCATCCTTGTCTGGGGCGGGCGGTTGGCCTGGTCGCGGCGGAAATCGCCCGGGGCTCCGGACCCGTGACATTGCCCACGAGCCTCTTTGTGCACTCGCTCTGCCCGGGTGCTACGCCGGCCAACACGCGCCAGGACCCGGCGACTTAAACGCAAGGACGCACGGGATAGAGCGCGGCGAGGGTGCGAACCGTTGTCAGGTTGCGCATCGAGGAGGAGGGAAGCTTGAGCGCTTTTAATCCGGGTGAGGTCCAGACTTTGGACTCGTGGGATTTTATCCGGCAGCGCCAGTAATATTCCCGACCCTCCACGCAAAAGTCATCCACGTCGGTCCTGCAGTCGACCAACCCCCTGGCTTGGGCTGCGCTCAACCTGTCGGCGACAAATCCGGCATGGATCATGTGGTCGGGATGCGCGAAATCCCCCTGAGGAAATGCCCGGAAGGTCGCCACGGCCGCGACTTCGGCCCGCGTACGCAGGAAAGTGTCCACCTCGTAGCCGAGTGCGCTTGCGAGATGCTTTTGGATCTTGGCGGTCAGCTGGCGCGGATCGGCGAGCGGGCTGGAGAATATCACATTCCCGCTGGCGATGAACGTCGTCACTTCGGCGAATTTCAGCTCCTCAAAATACCCGCGCAACTGATCCATCGTAATGCGGCGGTGGCCGAGATTCATCCCGCGGAGAAACGCGATGTAGTGATGCATCGGGGGCAGGTTAACCCGGCCGTGCAGCCGGACCATCGCAAAGTTCCTCCACGCAACGCGCGGTGACGATCCCATCCGGTGGGGCGTCCGCGTCTGCGAACGCCGGTTTGCACCGATCTAAATTACGAATCGGGCGGGGCTCGTCGGATGCTTGGATCGGTCCTAACTCGTGGCGGGTTGAGTGGTAAGGCCGCAGGCTTGTTGCGGCCGTTCGGGGTCGAGGATAAGAACTCAGCAAGCCTGCGCCCCTACGCCGGACGGTCACACGCTCGGCGGATCGACGTCCTATCGCTGCTGGGGCTTCGCGGGGGACGTCGGTTGCGAAATGGAAATTCCTTCGCTCATTCCGCCAGAACATGGTGAATTTCCTGACCGCTCCGCCCACCGCCGAAAGCTTGATCGATGCCTATTCCGACGCGGTATCCGGTGCAGTGGCCGCGGCGCATCCGGCGGTGGTCCATATCGAGGTGCAGGGCAACAACGCCCCTGGTGGCTCCGGGTCGGGCTTCTTCATCTCACCCGACGGCTACCTCCTGACGAACAGCCATGTTGTGCACGGCGCGAAGGAGCTGAAAGTATTTCTCGCCGACGGACGCAAACTCAGCGCCGATCTAATTGGCGACGATCCCGATACGGATCTCGCCGTGTTGCGGGTGAGCGCGGATGAACTCTCCTTTCTGGCGCTGGCCGACAGCGACGCGGTGCGGCCCGGCCAGATCGCCATCGCGATCGGCTCGCCGATGGGGTTTCAGCAGACGGTCACCGCCGGCATCGTGAGCGGGCTGGGCCGTTCGTTGCGCGGTTCTTCTGGTCGGCTGATCGACAATGTCATTCAGACCGACGCCGCATTGAATCCCGGCAATTCTGGCGGCCCGTTGGTGAACACGCGCGGCGAAGTCATGGGCGTGAACACCGCGATCATCCGTCCGGCCCAAGGCATCTGCTTCGCCATCGCGAGCAACACCGCGCGCTGGGTCGTCGCGTGGCTGATCAAGGACGGCCGCATTCGCCGCAGCTTCATCGGGCTCGCTGGGCAGAACGTCCCGCTGATTCGCAAGGTCGCGCGCTATCACCACGTCAAGCAGGACACCGGTGTGCTGGTTGCAGGCCTCGAGCCCAACAGCCCCGCGGCCCGGTCGGGTTTGCTTGAGGGCGACATCCTCCTCGCGCTCGACGGCGCGCCCACCCCCGCGGTGGATGCGCTGCACAAGTTGCTGACCGCGGACCGCATCGGCGAGCGGGCAATCGTCACGTTCCTGCGGGGCGTTGAATTGCGCCGGCATGCAATCATCCCTTTGGAAACGCCGGGTCGAGGGTGAGGCGATCGCGTGTTGGTTGATGGCCGTCGGCCGCCTGCTCGCAGGGGCCTCATCATTCGGCTTTGCGCGAGCAAGGCCGCGGCCAACGCAAGGCATTCATCACTTCTTCATGGCCGGACACTGCGCGCTTGACGACGGCGCGGATTGAGGCGCCCTTGAAGGCATGGCCACGCCCGCGGATGAAAATTTCAAGGACTACAAGAAAGCTGAAAAAAAAGCGCTCGAGCTGCTCGCAGCAATGAAGGCCGTTAGCCCCAGGAAAAACGATATCGAGCTCGCACTCCTCGTGGCGATCTTCGAGCTGCACAAGGGCCAGTTGCCGGCCGAGACGGTCGGGGCCATTGTGCAGGGTCATCTAAGGACGCTGCTGCCGTTTTACGGCACGAAAGCGCCGCCGGCGCCGTGAGGTGGGCCGTGCGCTCCGCCGCGCTGCATCCTTTTTGCGTCGAGCCTGCGGCCACTTTTTCCCGTGTGGCCCCGCGGCATTCGAGTTTCTTTGCTTCGCGAATGCCGCGCGGCGGAGCGCACGGCCCACCTCGTTACTGCTCGAGGACAGCTCGAGGACGACCTCGGGCGTGCCCACCTTCACGTGACCCACGAGGTACGCGCTCGGTGGTGACCAGCTCGCGCTCGCGATTTATCGTCTTGTCGAAATGCGGCGCGCCGGCGGCGAGCAGTTTCAGGCCTTGTCGAATTTGGTGGAAACACGGTCGAGGAAGGTAAGCGTCCATTTCCACCGGAAGCCGGCATAGAGGCTGAGCCAGATAATAGCGTCCTTGTTGAGGCTTTCCGCGTTGGGCTGCTTGCTCAGCAGGGCCAGGCCGCCGGCGAACGTGTAGTGAACGAAAATGGCGAACAGCAGGCCGACGAAGGGTCCGATTAGCATCTGGACAATCCAAACCCGGCGCAGGCTTTCGCGATTGCACTTCTCAATTGTAAAATAAAGTCCGTTCAGCGAGGCGCCCCCAATGCCCGCCAGCAGCACCTTCAAGTCGGGCGATCCATCCCAGGTGAAAAAATACGCCGCCACGCGGAAGGCCGCATACGCGCCCAGAAAACTGCAGATCAGGTGAATCACCCCATAGACGTGCACGAGACGCCAGACGAGGCCCTTGGCCGCGACGGCGTGATAGTAATCCACCTCCAGTTTGTAGAGCTCAAGCTCAGCCTTGCCCGGGTTATTGGCGGTCAATGCGGCTTCCGCGGTGGTGAGGCCCGTCTCGATTTTGGCGCAATTCGATGCGCCCTGGCCAATGAACAGGCCGTTCTCGGCCGCGACCGACAGGCGGGTGCCGGCGTCCTGGTATTGCTGGTTGAGGGAAGCGAGACGTTCGACAGGGGTCATGGCGGGGAGGATTGCAGCCGGTTTTTTTGTTGGGGAACTCACGGGGCGGCCGGCAGGGTTGAGTCGAGCTTGCGCCCAATTAGCACCGGGAAACAAACCCAAACCGCCTGGCGTCCGACCCCGAGCGCGCGCGTGAACTCACTGGGATAGGGGGAATTGACTTTGTACTACCCCGGCTAGAGGGACGAGTGCGACGTTTCCCGGGATTCTTTTCACTTTTCTCCGTAAAGCGTATCGCGAGTCTCCTTGCTCAGCCAAAGCGCCAGCAGGCTCACGATTGCGGCGCCGGAGACATACCAGCCGACCGCACCCAATCCGTAATGGGTGGCCAGGCGGGTGGCGAAATAGGGTGCCAGTGCCGCGCCGAATATCCCCGACAGATTAAACGTCATGGACGACCCAGTGTAGCGCACCCCGGTCGGAAAGAGCTCGGACAATAGGGTCCCGAGTGGGCCATACGTCAGGCCCATCATCGCGTACCCGATGATCATGGTCAGCGCGACGCCCGTTCGCCCCGAGCCAAACAGGCCACCAAAAAACAGCCCGAACACGATGATGGCGGCCGTGACCGACATCATGGTGATGCGACGGCCATACCGGTCGGCGAACACCGCCGAAAGCGGGATTGTCAGCGCAAAAAACAGCACGCCCGCCAGCTGGACGAGGAGGAATTCCCGGCGGGTGTAGTCCAGCTTGCTAATGCCCCAGCTGAGGCAGAACACGGTGAGGATATAAAACATCACGAAGTTGGACAACGCCATGATCGTTCCGAGCACGAGGGAGCCGGGGTGCTGCCGGAACACCGTCAGAATCGGTACGGCGACGCGCGTCCGCTTTTCAACGGCTTGCTGAAATACCGGGGTCTCGGTGATTTTCAGCCGCACGTAGAGGCCGACCAGCACGAGCACGCTGCTGGCGAGAAACGGAATCCGCCAGCCGAAGCTCAGGAACTGCGCGTCGGTCAGGGTATCGGACAGCAGCAAAAAAACGCTGCCGGAGGCGATGAAACCCAGCGGCGCACCCAGTTGGGGAAACATTCCGTACCACGCGCGCTTCCCGGGCGGGGCATTTTCTGTGGCGAGCAGGACAGCGCCGCCCCATTCGCCGCCGAGTCCGAAGCCCTGGCCGAACCGGCAGCACGCGAGCAGAATCGGCGCCACCACACCGATCGAGGCGTAGGTCGGTAACAGGCCAATCATGATCGTGGAGAGCCCCATGGTGAGCAGCGCGGCGACGAGCGTGGCCTTGCGGCCAACGCGGTCGCCGAAATGACCAAACACCACCGAGCCGAATGGCCGGGCAAGAAACGCGAGGCTAAAGGTCAGGAGCGACTCGAGTGTCGCCGCGGCGGGATCGGATGCGGGGAAAAACTGCTTGGGGAAAACCAGCACCGCCGCTGTCGCAAAGATGTAGAAGTCAAAAAATTCGATGGTCGTGCCGGCCAGGCTGGCCAGCAGGACGCGACGCGGGGAATTGAGGGCGGGGGCAACAGCGGAGCGGAGCTCACTCATAACAGGGCGGGGGGGTGGGGCGGAAAGACTGGCCCCCGGTTATGCGGACGGTCCGCCGCGCGTCAACGCCCCGCCACGTCACGATCAGTTCGGTCCCCCGTGGTTCCAGATTCCCGGGATCGAACCCGCTCCACCGTTCGCGATCAGAAACAGGGATCATGGGCAGCGCGTTTGACAAAATGGGGCTGCCCTCACCGAGTTGATCCGCTGCTGACCTGCTCGGAGAGAATGCGACAACCATGAATGAATCTACTGCCATTGTTTTTACGTCTCCGGGAAACGTGGAGATCCAGTCGCGGGAATTGCCCGCGCTCTTGGCCGACGAGATCAGGGTTCGGACACGATATTCCATGGTCTCAAGTGGAACGGAACTGAGAGTGCTCAGCGGGAAGCAGACGGGCGGTAAGTCGTTTCCACTGGTGCCGGGCTACGCGGCGGTCGGCCAGGTCACTGAAATCGCGGAGGGATTGTCGGGTTGGAGGGTGGGCGACTGGGTGAGTCTTCGAGGGGCAAGAGCTGTCCCGGGAGTAACTTCGCTGTGGGGTGCCCAGGCCAGTCATCACAACTGCCCGGCCAATAGCCCGGAACGCCCACTGCGGGTTCCCTCCGGTCGCCCCATGTTGGACTACGCCATCGCTGAGCTCGCCGCGATCAGCGGCCGAGGAGTCACCTTGGCGACGGCCCGCCCGGGTGAATCGGCCGTAGTGATTGGACAGGGCTTGATCGGAATGCTCAGCGCTGCGTCGTTGATTCAGGCCGGCTGCGGGGTGACGGTGGCGGATATTCACGATGGCCGGTTGGAGCGCTCCCGCTCGCTCGGCGTGACGGAGGCGGTAAACGTCGCCGAACCTTCGGGAGTCGACCGCCTCCTCGCCCTTTGTCCGGATGGAGTCGATATCGTGGTCGAAGCTTCGGGCACGTTTGAGGGACTTAAGTTGGCTCATCGGCTCATAAAACGGAATGCTGCTTGGTCCCGTCCCGCCCAAGATTCGTGTCCCCGGCTGGTTCTCCAGTCCTCGTTCAAGGAAGAGATGAGCATGAATCCGGCGAATTTCTTCGCAGGCGAGCGACTGCTGCTTCTGACGCCGTCGGATCGGGGACTGGAAGATCGGCAGCGGGCCATTGAATCGATTCGCATGGGCCGGCTGAACCCTGAGGTGTTTATCCATGAGGTTGTTCCCTACCACGCAGCGCCGGACGCCTATCGCCGCCTGCGCGATCAGCCCAACGAGGTGTTTTCCCTGATTTTCGATTGGGGTGCACCCTCATAGGGCACGTCTGCTCCCTCCAACTTCAGGGATAACTTTTTGCCGCTGACGAAGTGATGGACTGCTAGCTTAAAAGACTGACAGAGCGCGGACAGCGTGGCGCTTTACGCACGCGGTCCTGCCCCATGTCGTGTGTTAGCGAAGGCCAATCGGAGATCTTGGAGACTGGCAACGGCACGGAGGGGGGGAGTTGTCGGCGGGTGGGACAACGCGGTTAGGTGGGCCGTGCGATCCGCGCGCGGCAGGGGAGTCCCAAACTGCCCCGCGCGGACCTCACGGCCCACCATCTGCGGCGCGGAAACGCCGTCACGCCACCGGCATCTTGACTGCGGCGCGGTGAGTTCCAGAAAAGGGAATGAAGTCTGCTTGCGTTGCCATCCCCGTTCCCGCGCCCCAACCGGGCGGCGTGTCGGCGTGGGAGTGGGCGGGTGCGGTCATGCTAACGGGACTGGCGGTTTTCTTTTTGGCGGTGTCGTGGCGCAAATGGCCGGACCCGCTGATTGATTTCGGACGCGAACTCTATCTGCCGTGGCGGATCGCCAACGGGGCGGTGTTGTACCGCGACGTGGATGATTTTTATGGCCCGCTGTCGCAGTATTTCAATGCCGGTCTGTTCAAGCTGTTTGGTCCGGGGATGATGGTGCTCGTGATGGCGAACCTCGCGATTTTCGCGGGCGTCGTGGTGATGCTTTACCGGCTGTTTCGGAGGGCATGGGGTCCGGGCGTGGCGTTCGTCGCGATGGCGATGTTTATTTCGGTCTTTGGGTTTTCCCAGTCGGTCGGCATCGGCAATTACAACTACGCGACGCCCTACGCGCATGAAGTTACGCATGGCTTGCTCGTGTGTCTGCTGCTCGTGAGCCTGCTCCCGGCCTGGGTGGAGCAGGCGACGACGCGCCGGAGTTTTGTCGTGGGCGCGTTGTTTGGGCTCAGTGCGGTGCTGAAACCGGAGATGGTGCTCGCGGCGGGACTTATCACGGCGGTGGCATTCATGGTGCAGCGGTGGTGGCGGCGAACCCTGACACCGGCGGCGATGGCCGCGTGGTTGCTCGGCGCGATTCTGCCCACGGCGGCGTTTGCATCCTATTTCTCGGTGTACGTGCCGACGGGCACGGCATGGCGCTGGGCATGTCGGGCGTGGTTGAATGCGGTCACGTCCACGCGCTTCACGGGTGACCCGGTGCAACGAGGATTCCTGGGCTTTGATCAGCCCGGGCTGCACCTGCTCCAGCATGTCGGCGCAACGCTGATCGCGATCGCTCTGATCGCGGCCATCGCGTTGGCCATTTGGCTCGTGAATTGGACGAAGACCGATGGACCACGTTACACGCTGGCGGGAATCGTGGCCGTCGGGATGGGCGCGCTCGCGTGCTGGGGTATCAATTGGAACGCCGCGGGCCGGTGTCTGCTCGGAATGGCCCTGATCTACGGAGTAATTTCTGCGATGAAAGTGGGACGTGCGCCGCGGACGGACGCGACTCCCCTGAGATTGATTCTGCGACTATTGTTGGCGGTGCTCGCGGCGGCGCTGATGAGCCGGATGCTGCTCAACGGGCGCATCTATCAGTTCGGATTTTATCAGGCCGCGCTCGCCGCTCTGCTGGTGCCGGCGGTTTTGATCGGCGAATTGCCCGGGCGATTTGGCGCGAGTCGCTGGGGTCGGGTGATGGCGGTGATCGGTTGCGTCGCCCTGATCGGGCCGGGCGTCGGCATCTTGGCCGGCCGGTCGCGGCAACTCTTGCGACTGAAAATCCATCCCGTGGGTGAGGGCCGGGATCGGTTCTTCACCTTCACGCCTGACGTGGATCCGACGGGCGTGTTCATCGGACAGGCCAGCGCTTGGCTGCGGACGAATGCGGGCGGGCCGCCTCAAACGCTGCTCGTGCTGCCCGAAGGTGAAATGGTCAACTATCTCGCGCGGCTGCCGAGTCCGGTGGCGCCGTTTTTCTTTTATTCCGCGGCCACGAGCGGCGGACGCGAGGCGGGGATCGTGGTTCAGCTCGGGAAAAATCCGCCGGACTGGATCGTGTTGGTGAACCGGGATCTGCGCGAATACGGCATTCAGCGCTATGGCGAGAGCGCGGAGCAAGGTGGCCAGATCCTGGATTGGGCCGGGGATCGTTATGAGGTCGCGACCGCATTCGGGGGCGACCCGCTGGATATCCGTCAGCGCGGGTTGATGATTCTGAAGCGGCGACGTTGAGAGGGGACGGACCTTCAGGTCATGGGTCAGTTTGCCGTGGTTCGGGCTTCACGCCCGATATCCGATCCCGTCGATATCGGGCGTGAAGGCCGATCCACAAGATCAGGGAAAATCAAACTGGCCCACTGCCGAAATTCGGAGGTTTTGCCACGGATTGCACGGCTCGAACCACGAATCAGTTCGGCTTTCAGCTGGCGGATTTTTCTGGCACGTCTGACTGGGACGTCGTCGCCCCCGCGAATAGATCGGGCCGTGGTTTGAGAGATAAAATCAGGGGATAAGATTTCTGGCCGCGTGGCCGACCCCGGGCGGCTTTAATACGCGAGGCCAGAGTCGGCGGCATCCCTTGCCTTGTTCGCGAAGGCTTGGGCTTCGGTGGCGGTCTGAAACGTGGAAATTTTTCCGTCAACCATCACCGTGAACGTGCCATCGGGCCGGTGACTCATCATGATGCTGGGTGCCGGCTTGGCCGTCGCCCGCCATTTGGCGATCGCGGCTTTTTTCTTCGCGGCGGCGCGTTCCCGTTCCGGAGCGGCGGCGGCCCAAGCGTCGTCGGCGGTCTTGCGATCGGCCTCTTCCTTGTTTGCGGCGGACTTCACTGCCGTGTCGGCGGCGGCCTTGGCTTTGTCCTCGGCGGTCTGCTTGGCCAGCTCCAGCGTCTTCTTGTCCTCGGCGGCCTTGCGCGCGGCAATGGCGTTGGGACCGTCGGGATGACGGGCGATATCAGCGGCGATGGCGGCGTCGGCTTCGGCTTTGCGCGCCGCGGCTTCGCGTTCGACCTGCTCACGGAGCGCCTTGGCCTGCGCATCCACCGGCTGGGACGCGGTGGCGGTCATGGGCGTTCCGACGGTTACGGCCGTTGTCTGCGCCAGCATCGCGGGCGCGGCGGTCAGTACCAGAACCAGGCATCCAAAGCGCAGGGTGTTCATGGTTGGAGCCTAGGTGGGGGCGGCAGGGCGGCAAGTCCCGATCCAATCGGAATTTTTACCACGGATTGCACGGCTCGAATCACAGATCAATCCGCCAGGCACGCCCCGGATCAAGCTTCGAGCACCACACCCATTGGAATTCGATCACTGGGGAAAGGGGATGATCGGTGCCGCGGTGAAAGTCGGAGTTTCTATGACCCCTACCGGTAGATTCAAAGCTCAGCCCGGCATCACGCGGGCGGCGAGCATCGAGCGGAACGCGCTGCGATAGGACCAGGCGAGGAAGAGCTCGAGCGCCAGAAAGACGAGGGACATCGGGAGGCCTGTGTGTTCGAGAAACACGTGAAACAGGATGCTGTTGACCATAAACGGCGCGAACAACGCCAGGGCCAGGGGGACAAAGCGGTTGAACACAAGGAAGAGTCCGACAAGCAGAAACGTGACGCCGATCATCGGCATCATGTAGCCGGAGCTAATCAGTGCGGTGGAGAAAGCCGTGGCTCCGACGGGTAGCTCGATCTTGGGCTCCGGGATGAAATTCAAAAACATGTTCAATCCGAACACGACGAGCGGAATACCGAGCACGTACCGCACGATGGCGGCGGCGATGTAGAAACCGGATTTTTTGGGGTAGGGTGGCAGAGTGGTTTTCATGGGGTGGGTTTCAGCTTTTGAACGGATTTCAGCAGGCCGGTTCAGGCGATCCGGGCCGAGTTCGGCCGCCTTTCGCTACTTGGGTCAAGTAGGTCGTGAGCTGGTCGATCGTGCCACCCCAACCCTTGTCCATGCTGTCGTGCCCTGCCTCGAAGGTTTTGATTTCCTTCGCGGTGGCGTTGATCGCGACTGTGCGGAGCGTGAGGGTGGTTTGGCCGGCGATCTCGACGAGCGTTGTGGTGGACAACGTTTCCAAGGGCCAGGTTGCGTTCAGTGGATGACGAGTCAGACCACCCTTGGGATCCGAGAATGACATGGCGACGACGAGCTTCGACGGAGGCACGATCTCACGGAAAGTCCATTTGCCCCACATCTCGTGGCCGTCGGGAGATTTCATGGCGTAGAGGAAAGTACCACCGAGTTTGAAATTGAACGCCCGGACGCTCAGCGCGAAACCTTTGGGCCCGAACCAACGTTGCAGATTCTCGGCCTGCGTCCACGCATCCCACACTAGCTGGCGGGGGGCGTCGAACTCACGGGTCAGGGTGAACTCGCGCATCTGCATCGTCGGCAGGTGCTCGGAGAGTCGCTCGAGCGTCTGTTGACCGCCCTCAACAGCACCGAACTCCTTGGCGACAAGGTCACGCATCGCGGCGGTGGGGAAAACCATGCAGCTGGTCAGCCGCGTCTGGCCGTTCTCGACGGTTTCAAAGGTCCAGGTCGCGGTAAAGTTGATCCCGGGGCCTTTCTCCTTGCCGCCGCCAAGCCGCATGACGATGCGCTCCTGCGGCACGATCTCCTTGAACAGCGCCTTGTTGGGGTAGTTCGTGCCATCGGGCCCGTGCATCGTGTGCTCCCAGTAACCGCCGACGCGGAAATCCATTTTCTTGAGGGTATTGCTGAAGCCGCGCGGTCCCCACCACTTGACGACGTGCTGCGGGTCGGTCCAAGCCTGCCAGACGAGGGCGCGGGGCGCGTCGAAGACCCGGGAGACGACGATTTCGCGGTCGGCGGTGTTCACCACGAGATCGGCCAACTTCTCCAAACTCTGAGTCATGCCCGCCTTGAAACCATCGGTGTACTGGTCGGCCCCCGGCGTGGTCTTGGTGAGACGGGACTTGATGGTGAGCTTAGTCTGGCCGCTTTGCTCGGCGAAGAGGACGACATGGTGAAACTCAAAGAGCCGCTGACCTTTTTCGTCCAGCGCCCCGCTCGTGAACACCAGCCGTTCCGGGCGGACGACTTCCAGAAATTCACCGCCCATCGGATAGTCGGTGCCGTTGGGTCCCCGCATGACGACGTGAAGTGACTTCCCGGCTTGCGGCTCCCACTGACACACGGGGTTGGTGAAGCCCTGGGGTCCCCACCATTTGGCCAGATGGGCGGCGTCAGTCCACGCCTGCCAGACCAATTCCCGAGGGGCATCGAAGACGCGGGAGATGACGATTTCGCGGCGGGTGGTAGCGGCCGGGGACAATTTTTTCGGGGTCATGATTTTGGCGGATTGACGGTGGCGAGGTGGGAAGCAAGGGGGTCGAGTGTTCCTCGTTGGCGGCGGTGACCAGTGCTCTCACCCGCGCGCACTCCGCCGCCGAGGTGAACGTCATGCGCCAAACCAGCCGCGTTCCGAGGGATTCTGCGGCGAGAGTTTTCGCCCGCCCGAAGGAGTGAAAAAGGCCAAGATGGTCGAGGACAGGACGCACTCGCTGCACAATATCCCGGCACACCCGGCGGTTCGGGTAATTGGTCCCGTCCGAAGCGTGCCTGATCAGCTGCGAGGTGCCATCCGTCCGGGAATCAAATCCATCGATGGTGATGGTAGAACCGTGTTGCCCCCTCCACCGCGCCAGATGGGCGGGGTCGGTCAACGCTTGAAACGCGGCCTCCCGAGGAGACGCAATACTCCGTGTCGTCAGCAATGCCTGGTCCGACGACGCAGTTGTGAGGTCACTTTTTCCGTCCATGGCGTTTCCTCGGAGGAATTTTCTGGGTTTGCAGTTCCTTCAAGTAGACTTCGAGGCGGTCGAAGCTCTGCTCCCAGTGCTGGCGGTAGCGCTCCAGCCAATCCACGGCGTTTTTCATCGGCTCGGCCGTGAGCTGGCATGGCCGAACTTGACCCGCACGGCTGCGGGTGATCAAGCCGCAGGTTTCCAGCACGCGCAGATGCTTCGAGATCGCCGGCAGGCTCATGTCATGCGGCGCGGCCAGCTCGGTGACCGAAGTCTGCCCCGAGGTCAGCCGCGCGAGGATCGCGCGCCGCGTGGGATCCGCAAGGGCGGAGAACGTGAGACTGAGTTGATCGATGACCATGGGATTGAGGCCGGCCGTTATTTAACCGAGTGGTTAAATAAAGAGGCACCGTCGTCAAGCGTTTTTTGGCGGCAGAGAATGTAGGCGGCCGGCTCGCAGGCGCTTTCTTCTGATCTGAACGCGAGCGCGCTTCCACCCTACTTTGGATGTGGTGCGAGCCTTATGCCCGCGCCACCCTGGTGAAAAACACCGTGGGTGAGTGAACGTCGGCGCGGCTGGAAGCCGCAGATTTCGCGGTGGGACGATCTCTCCGCTCGGCGGCGCGCCGCGCGATCTGCCGTGCGCGGATCGCAAGTCTCCTTTATGCGGCAGGCCGCCGCGACCACAGGTATTAGGGTTACACCCCATGGTTGACTCCCGGGTTCTCGAATACAAAGTGAGGCATGCCCCTTATTAACGTAGTCCTTACCCTTATCGTGGTCGGCGTGATCCTCTGGCTGATCAACGCCTACATTCCCATGCAGTCGACGATCAAGAAGATCCTCAATATCGTCGTAGTCATCGTGGTCATTCTCTGGCTCCTTTACGGCTTCGGCGTCATCAATGGCTCGGGCAGTGTTCACCTGCCTGTGGTTAAGTAAGGTTGAGCAAGCGGGTCAGGCGCAGGTTTGCTTGATCTCCGTCCCTCGACTGCCGCTTCCGGCCCGCTACCGCCTTCTAATTGGACCGCCATTAGGCGGCCCGAGAGGGAGGTGGCTCGTTTGTACGGTGGGGGTTTGTCGCCGTGGTCCAAATTTGCCGAGAATTCCGCTGGCGCTCTGAATCGAGGATAGGTCACTCCGCTACTGCTGCGGAATCGCGCGACCAATTGGCAGCCAGCGACGCCCTGCGCTAAACTCTGGATTGGGCGTCGTGAGTGGCTTTTCCGGAGAAGCCGGCGATGATTTCCAGCGCAAGTTTGGTTCTTCGTTGCCGCATCAGAGAAACTCAAGCGTCGCGAACCAGCAAGGGAGTCGTTTGCCCTCTGGCAATCGCGCGGGAATCGCGATCATATCATCGCGACGGTCGGAGGGTCGCGAGGTTCCCGCGGTGCAGCCGCTCGAGATTCCGAAGGTGCGGCCCTAAGATTCCAAGCGGATGTACCTCGGCAGCTTCAAGTTAGTCGGCCACGTCCGACGCGTCGTGCTCAGGGCGCGACGGCGGGGACAGGATCTTGGGCCTTCCTGCCCGGGCGCACCGCGAGATTGTTGGTCATCACGTACATGATCATCGCGGCGAAGATAAACACGAACGCGACCCAGAAGAATGGGCTGTGATGCATCCGTTTCCAATAGGGACCGTGCGGCGGATGCTCGGCGGCGTGGGCGCCGCCGTGTTGCTGGAATTTGGGATCGTTCATCGTGGGCTCTACTGACATCACGCACAGGTTCAGGTATCCGATTATTTCACTCTCCACGCCTGCCATTGTGGCCGTTCGTCGCAGGGGTTGGTGGATGGCAACTGAAACCGCCTCTTTGATCGACCTCGGGGTTGCGCTGGGTGGCCTCGGTCGGACCGGACGGAACCATCTCCCCGGCGGTCGATCCGCACGACGCGATCCACGCGTCGCCCGTTCATCTGGGCAACGTCGTCGTCCGGAACATTGATGCGTTTTGGAGCTTTTCTATATCAAGCGCGGCGACAACGCTACTTCGCACCGCCGGACCGCGCGCGGATTTGGTGCCGCGGGGCTGCGGCGCTGCTTGTTCCTGATTCAAAAATTCCATAACTTGATCCACAACGCACCGAGGGAGCTGCAGCAGCCACGGGGCGTTTTCTTAGGCATGGCTCTTTGGTCTGCGTGTGACCCCAGTGTTCACGGTGATAAATCCGAAACTCGCGACGTAGCGGATTTTGACACGGAGAGAATGGCGAAAATTTCTTTGGGCTTGGCTCGGTGTCCTCCATGCTCCTTCCGTGTTTGACGTGTCGATTCTGGAAAACGGGATGGACCACGAGCGGGCCGCTTCCCAAAGTCACCGCGTGAACGCGTTTACGAACTTTCGCGTGTGCCTCAGCCTGATCGGCATTGCCCAAGGAGCGACGCTGCTGTGGTTCGTCGTGATCGGTTGCGTGGTCGCGAGGAAGGACCAACCGGTCGCCCTACCCGCATGAGATCATTGCGGAACAGTTGGCTGGCGCGCGTGATCCTCGCCGGTGCCCTGCTCGCGGGACCCGCCTCGGCCGCGCTGCCCATCGTATCCCATGTGAACGACCCCGCGGGCCTGCTGGCGACGGAGCGGGGTGCGGTGATCGACTTGGAGGCGAAACTGGCGACGTTTGAGAGCGAACACGGGATTCGGATCCTCGTGCAGTTTCACCCGAAGTCACCTTCCGCGGAGGAAGACAGGGTGCCCGGCGCCTACATGAGCGCGTTGTCCGCGCAACTCGGCACGCTCCAGCACGGTGTGCGGGTCGTCTATTTCGCGGACGATTCCGATTGGCGCATCTGGGTCGGTAATGACCTCACCGCGACCTTTGCCGGCAAACCGGGCACCGTGAAGGAGCTGACCGCGAGCGGCGCGATTCACGATGTGAAGGAAGCCATGCTCACTTCCGCCCATACCAAAGCCGAGGCGGGCTTCGCCGCTTTGCAAA
>JBDTJA010000321.1:0-2188 GCA_039936075.1 Opitutaceae bacterium
TTCGAGAAATTTGGCATCGGCATCCAGGTCACGCGGGTGGGCAAATACAAATCCTACGTCGAGCCCTTTACCCGGAAAAACATGAGTCCCGAGAATCGCGAGGAAGTGCAGAAGCTGCTCAACGACGGTTGGGGGAGCTTGGTAGCCGACATTGCGCAGAGCCGGGGCATCACGCCCGCCGCGGTCCAGGCGACGGTGGATGCCGAGGGGCTGATCCGCGCCGAGGCCGCCAAGGCCGGCAAACTTGTGGATCGGATCGCCTACCGCGACGAAGTCCTCGATGAGCTCAAGGCGGAAACCGGCCGCAAGGGTTCCAAGGAGACTTTTAAGCAGATCGGCCTGCCGGCCTACGCCCGGATCGCCGCGGATCGCGTGGACGTCACGCCCAATGGAACTCTGCCGACCCGGGGAAAAAACCTCGCGGTCATCTACGCCGAGGGCGCCATTGTGGACGGCGAGGGTGAGCCCGGCGAAGTGGGCGGCACGAAATTCGCCCGCGAACTGCGTCAGCTCCGCCAGAACGACAGCATCAAGGTCATCGTCCTGCGCGTGAACAGCCCGGGTGGCAGCGCCACGGCTTCGGAGGCGATCCAGCGCGAGATCCGCCTCACGAAGAAAGTGAAGCCCGTGATCGTCTCGATGGGCAGTTATGCAGCGTCGGGTGGCTACTGGATCTCAACTTACGGTGACCGGATTTTTGCCGAACCCACGACCATTACCGGCTCGATCGGTGTGTTTGGCATCCAGTTCGATGTGCAAAAACTCGCGGGCAATCTCGGGCTGAGCTTCGACAGTGTGAAGACGGGAAAATTTGCCGATACGCTCACGATTTCTCGGCCGAAGACGGAAGAGGAACTGGCGGTCTTTCAGCGTATGGTGGACTGGATTTACGGCGAGTTCGTGGGGAAGGTCGCCGACTCGCGACACCTCAAACTGGATTTTGTGAAAGAAATCGCCCAGGGCCGCGTCTGGTCGGGCACGGAAGCGAAGAAGCTCGGCCTGGTGGACGACATCGGCGGGCTCGACGAAGCGATCAAGTACGCGGCGGAAAAGGCCCATCTCGGCTCAAACTACCGGCTGGTGGAATACCCCCGGAAAAAGGACTTCGGCGAGGCGCTGACCGAGATGGTCGAGCGGTTTAAGCCGCAAAATACGCGGGTGACGAGCACGGGCCTGGTCGCCCAGATCATGCAGCGGGTCGAGGCGGAGATGAGCGCGCTGAAGACCTTCAATGATCCGCAAGGCGTCTACGCGCGCCTCCCGCTGGAACTGGCGATTCACTGAGACCACGCGCATGAACCACATCTTGTCACGCGATTGTCCCGCCACGGCGATTCCAGCGGGCACGGCCGTGCTGCTGCCGGCGGGCACGGAAGTTTTTATTACCCAGAGCCTCGGCGGCAATGTGACGGTGCGAACCGATCACGGCCTGCTGCGCATCGCAGCGGAAAACGCTGATGCGCTGGCCGGCTATGTGCCGAAGACGGAATCCGAGGAGACTGCGGGCGAATTCAGCGAAGCAGCGGTGTGGTCGATGTTGAAGACGTGCTTTGATCCGGAGATTCCCGTGAACATCGTCGACCTCGGACTGGTTTACGACCTGGCCGTCGAGAAGACGGCGGGTGGCCACACGGTCGAGGTGAAGATGACGCTCACGGCGCCTGGTTGCGGCATGGGCCCGACGATCGCCGAGGATGCGCGCCAAAAGATTGCAGCGCTGCCAACAGTGGAGTCGGCCCGGGTGCACATCGTGTGGGATCCGATCTGGACGCCGCAGATGATCTCCGCCGAAGGCCGCAAGGTGCTCGGGCTGGAGTGAGCGCGCAGCGCTCACTCGCAGATTGTGGGTGGAAGCTCGCGGATTAGGAGCGGAGCCTGGCCGAGCCTGAGGCGACAGTCGGGGTGGCACGGTCTCTGACCCGTGCAGGCGAGTCTGATCAATTCTGCGATTCTAATGCGTGCAGGTTGCGACGTGCTTTTTGTGGAGGTTGATACCCGTCGCCCGTGGCTATTTCTCTGTCATTGCGAGGAGCCTCGCTTGGCGGGACGACGAAGCAATCCAGCTGGCTCGCCACGGCGCGCTTCGCGCACCTCGCGATGACAAGGGGAAGAGCTCAGGCGATTGGCATTAGAGCGTATTTTCAAACTTCGGATTCAGCGACTGTCATCCTGCGCCTCGCGAAGGATC
>JBDTJA010000322.1:0-3960 GCA_039936075.1 Opitutaceae bacterium
AGCATCATCACCAATGCCCTCGCCTTGGATGACATCCGCGTGAGCGAAATCATGACGCCCCGCACGGTCATGACGGCGCTCAAGCGGTCGTCGACCATTGGCGAGATCTTCCGTGAGTTTCCCAATCTACCTTTTGGCCGCATGCCCGTCTTCGGGAAAAACATCGATGACATCGTCGGCCTCGCCCGTCGCCGCGACCTGCTCAAGGCCAAGGCCAACGACCAGGATCTCGCGCTCGTCGAATCCGTCGTCCACGAGATTCATTTCATCCCGCAGACCGTGACCGTCGCGAACGCCCTGCAGGTTTTCCTTAAAACCCAGCAACAGTTGCTCGTCGTCGTGGATGAATTCGGGTCCACCGCCGGCGTGGTCACGATGGAAGATGTCATGGAGCAGCTGCTCGGACGCGAAATCTTCGAGAAGGACGACGTGGCCGTCGACATGCGCGAACTCGCTCGCGCGAAACAGCAGAAAGCCAGCAAAGGTCGCAAGATCGACAGTCCCAGCATTCCGCCCTTTGCCCCGAAAGCCTGAACCGCCACCACTCCACCATGCCCCTCGCCTATTGGACTCATAACCTTAGCCCGTTCCTCATCCGGTTCACCGACAGTTTTGGCATTCGCTGGTATGGTCTATCCTACCTCCTCGGCTTCGTGTTCGCAGGCTGGCTGCTCATCCGCTATGCGCACAAGGGCCGGTCTCTGCTGCCCGCGGACAAGGTCACGGACTTCATGGTGGCGATTGTCATTGGCACGATGCTGGGCGGCCGCATCGGCTCGTTTCTGCTCTATCATCCCGAGCAGCTGCTGCATGATCCGCTGAGTTTCTTCCGCGTGTGGGAGGGCGGCATGGCCAGTCATGGCGGCTTTATCGGCGTGACCCTCGCCGTGGCCTGGTTCGCCCGGTCGTCTAAAATTCGCTTCCTCCACCTGGCCGATCTCATCGCCTCGGTCACTCCGGCCGGGCTGATGTTCGGTCGCATCGCCAATTTCATCAATGGCGAGCTCTGGGGCAAACCCTCCACCGTTCCTTGGGCCGTCATTTTTCCCGCGAGTCCGCAACCGCTCGTGCCGCGACACCCCTCTCAGCTTTATGAAGCCATGCTCGAGGGCGCGCTCCTGCTTGCTTTTGTGCAATGGCGGTTTTGGCGCGGCACCGAAGTGCGACAGCATCCCGGCCGTCTGGCGGGTGAATTCCTGCTCGCGTATGCCGTGGCGCGCGCGATCGGCGAAATATTCCGCGAACCCGATGCGTCGCTCATCCTCGGCCTCAGCCGCGGAACATTCTACTCCATCTTCCTCGTCGCCGGCGGCTTCGTGCTAATCCTGCGACGCTCTCGGCCGCTCGCGGACCCGGCGGCCAAAATGTAGGGCGCAGGTTTACTCCGCTTTCAGGACGGAGCGGACCGGTCGCAGCCAGTCTGCGCCCCGACGCATTTACCCGGCACCGGACTCAGACCACCGTGCCCGGCGGCAGTGTCGTGCCCTTGGGCACCACCAGCACACCATCGCGGATGATCACAGCTCCATTGACATAATTTCCATCGGCCTTGCCTTCAGCATTGAGGACGCAGCCGTCGCCGATGCGCGCGTTCTTATCGATGATGGCGCCCTTCACGTGGCAGTTCTTGCCCACGCCCAGATGCGGCCGGCCCTTGGTACGATTGTCCGCGAGCTGGTCGTCCGTCTCGTAATAGTCAGCACCCATCAGTACCGTATCCTCTAGGACCGAGCCCTCCCCGACGTACGAGCGAATCCCCAGCACGCTGTGCTTCAGGCTCGAGTCCGTCAGGATGGAACCGTCACCGATGACCACGTGGTCAATCGCGCATTTATTAAGTTTCGATGCCGGCAGATAGCGGTCCTGCGTGTAAATCGGTGCGGTCGGATCGAAGAAATTAAAGGGGGGCAGCGGCTGCGCGAGCGCGAGATTCGCCTCGAAGAATGCGCGAACCGTCCCGATATCCTCCCAGTAGCCCTCGAAGATGTGGGCGAAGAGCTTCTTTTTGCCCAGCAGGCCCGGAATGATCTCCTTGCCGAAGTCGGTCATCGTGTTGTCGAGGGAGTCCGCGAGAGCGGCCCGATTGAAAACATAAATGCCCATTGAGGCCAGGCAGCGTTTTTCCTCGGACGGCGTGGCAAGTCGGGCCTCGAGGGCTGGGCTCAAGGTCAGGCTGTCGATCACGGCCTGCTCCGTCGGTTTCTCGACAAAACGCTCGATGGCCAGATCGTCGTGAACCTGCATCAGACCAAGGCCCGCGATTTTGGAAACGGGGAAAGGAATGGCCGCGATCGTGACATCGGCACCCGTCGCCAGGTGCTGCTCAATGATCTTCCGGTAATCCATGCGGTAGAGCTGGTCACCCGAGAGGATGAGCACGACATCGTGCGGGAAAGCGCGGAAATGCATCAAGTTGCGCCGCACTGCATCCGCCGTGCCTTGGTACCAATGAGCGCCCTTTTCGGTCTGCTCCGCTGACATGATGTCCACGAAACCGCCGCCAAACGGATCAAAATGATACGTACCCTGGACATGACGGTGCAGCGAGGCCGTCTGGAACTGCGTGAGCAGGAATATCCGGTTGATGTCGGAGTTGAGACAGTTGCTGATCGGAATGTCCACGAGCCGGTACTTGCCGGCCAACGGGACCGCAGGTTTGCAGCGCTCGGTGGTAAGGGGATGGAGCCGCGTGCCGCGGCCGCCGCCCATGATGACGGCAAGCACTCGTTTTTGGGTGGTCATGGATAGGGGAAAAATGGGGTGTCCTAAAACCTTGCTCCACGTTTGCGGGTGACGCTCAATTCGCCAGTCCAAATCTCACCATGTGCGGCATCGTCGGCTACGTCGGAAAACAAAAAGCTGTCCCCATCATCCTTGAGGGGCTCAAGCGCCTGGAATATCGTGGATACGATTCGGCGGGTGTTTGCGTACAGCAGGGCGGACGGCTTGAAGTCGCAAAGAAGGCAGGGCGCGTAGAGAATCTCTCTAAGATTGTTGGCCTGCAACGGTTTACTGGAACGACCGGCATTGGGCATACGCGCTGGGCGACGCATGGCGGCGTAACGGATGCCAACGCGCACCCGCACCTCAGCAGCGACGGCAAGTTCGCCTTGGTGCACAACGGTGTAATCGAGAACTACGGCCAGATGAAAACCTTTCTCACCAAGAGAGGTTATACTTTCCAGTCGGAGACTGACACCGAAGTCCTCTGTAATCTGATCGCCTATCATTACGCCAAGGAACCTGCCGCGAAGGGTCAGAGCCGCTTCCTCGAGAGCGTGCGCAAAACCCTTCGCCACGTCGAAGGCACCTACGGGGTGGCTGCGCTCTGCGTGGATTTTCCCGGCGAGATCGTCGCCGCGCGTCAGGCCTCTCCGCTCATTCTAGGGGTGGGCGAAGACGAATACCTTCTCGCTTCCGATGCGTCGGCACTCGTGAGCCACACGCAGAATGTGGTTTATCTGAAAGACGGGGAACTCGTGCACCTCACGCCGAAAGCCTTTTCGATTTCGACCCTGGATGAGGCCGACGTCTCGCCAGTGGTGGACCGGATTACTTGGTCGATCGCCGATGCCGACAAGGGCAAGTACCCGCATTTCATGTTGAAGGAGATTTTCGAGCAGCCTGCGGCGCTGGAAAATGCCATGCGGGGGCGCTTTTCCGCCGACGGCAGCACCGCCACGTTCGGCGGCCTCAACAGCACACCCGCCGAGTTTAGCGCCATTGAACGCTTCATGTTCTGCGCGTGCGGCACGGCCTGGCACGCCTGCCTCGTGACGGAGCATTTGATCGAACGTTTCGCCCGCATTCCGGTCGAGGTGGATTACGCGTCGGAGTTTCGCTACCGCAATTCCCCGCTCGATCCCCGCACGCTTTTTTTCGTCATCAGTCAGTCCGGCGAGACCATCGACACACTCGCCGCGCTGCGTGAAGCGAAGCGCAAAGGCTATCGGGTCCTGG
>JBDTJA010000323.1:0-1662 GCA_039936075.1 Opitutaceae bacterium
ACGACGAACTCTGTAAATTCCTTGCCACCCAACTCCAGCTGCCGCGCCGGTCCGTCACGTTGGCCCACGGCGAAAAATCCCGGCAAAAACTTATCCGCATCACCGGCCTGACCCTCGCCGAGGCCAAGACCCGGCTCGGTTCGCCGTCCGATCAGTAAAAGAGAGCGAGTCTTCGAACCCCGTTTGTCATTCTGAACCATGGAAGGAATCCTGTTAGATAACGCCGATGCTCCCGGCGAAGTCTCACTGGAGCTTTCGCGCGGCTCGGGATGACAACCGCTAAATTCACCAGTTTGAAAAGGCCCTCAGCCGCGGCTCAGCGGACCTCGCGCACCCGGATCGTATACTTCCTGGCGAGCGGATTGGCCGCCGTGAAACGCACCGCTTCCGTGGCGTGGGCTGCGAGCGTGAGGGTTTGCAACGGCGTTTCGTCGCCGGTGGTGAAGCCCTGCTCGTCCTTGAACACGCAGTTGATCTGGATCTTGAGCGGCTGGTCCGCGCGGTTTTTCACGCTGGCCACGACCTCGAGCCGGCCGTCCGGCAGCATGCGCGGCTGCAGGCCCGTGCAGGTAACGGCGGTCTGTGTGCTCTGGCCCAGGACTTCGAAGTTGTCGGTGTTTTCCAAGGTATACTTGGTCGAGTCCTGCGGAGCGACCGCCCCAGGTTCGCTCGCGCAACCCGCGAAAAATGCAACCGAGGCAAGGATGGCGATCTGGAGAAAAAGAGACTTGGTTTTCATGGTCAGTGAAGGGATGGGACTGCGGGCAGACGGTTTGGTTCATCCAATCTTGCTCAGCCCCGCTCCGCAGGCAATTCACGAAATCACTTCGCGCCCACGTATTTTCCCGCCACGACTCCAGCCGGTGCGCGGCGCCGGCGTTTTAGCCACGTCGTGAATTTGTCCATGTAAACGAAGATCACCGGGGTGATATAGAGCGTCAGCAGCTGCGAAACCAGCAGGCCGCCCACCACTGCAAGTCCCAGCGGGCGGCGCGAATCAGCGCCGGTCCCCAGCCCGATCGCGATCGGGAACGCCCCCGCCAGTGCGGCGCAGCTCGTCATCATGATCGGGCGGAAACGGACCAGACACGCCTCGACGATGGCTTTCTCGGCATTGTACGTCGTGCCCTGCTCGTGCTCCTTCGAGATCGCGAAATCCACCATCATGATGGCGTTTTTCTTCACGATGCCGATGAGCAGGATCACGCCGACGTAACCCATGACGTTCAGCTCCTCATTAAACGCCCACAACGTGACCAGCGCTCCGAAGGCCGCGGCCGGCAGGCCCGACAGGATTGTGAGCGGATGAATAAAGTCCTCATACAGGACGCCCAGGACAATGTAGATGACGATGACCGCCATGATGAGCAGCAGGCCAAGGCCCACCAAGGATGCGGCAAACGCCTGGGCTGACCCCACGAAGCTGTGACTGATCGTCGTTGGCAGATCGCGGTTGGCGATCTCGTCGATCGCGGCGGTCGCGTCTCCCAGGGAAACCCCCGGCTTGAGATTAAAGGAGAGCGTCACCGCCGGCACCTGGCCCAGATGGTTGATTGTGAGCGGACCGACGTCGCGGTGCAGGGTGGCCACGGTGTCGAGCGAGACAAGGGCACCCGTCCGCGAGCGCAGATAGATGAGCGAGAGCGCCGACGTGTCGCGCTG
>JBDTJA010000324.1:0-8153 GCA_039936075.1 Opitutaceae bacterium
CGGAGTATCGCATGGGCGACCTGCTGATGTTCAGTATGCGCACGGTGCACGCGAGCCTCGACAACCAGACGCATTTTTTCCGTTTCTCCACGGACACGCGTTACCAGCCGGCTTCGGAACCGATCGACAACCGCTGGATCGGCGAGAATCCCATTGGTCACGGCCTCGCGGCGAAGCGTGGGATGATTTGCTGAGCGGAACCGAGGTGCGGAAATGTGAATACCCCTCCGCGAATGGCGCGGATCGATCCGGATGCAGATTCAGCAATCCGCATCGATCGGTGATATCCGCGGGAAAGCCGGAGACGAACTCACGACATCCGCGCCTCGCCGCGACGACTACACCGTCTTATGCGAGCCGTCGCAGAACGGGGCGGTCTTCGAGTGCTTGCAGGCGCACCAGGCCACGGTCTGGCGCTCGGTGAGCTCGGTCTTGAGGGGGGTGAAACCGGTGCCCTTGTGACTGCCATCGCAGAACGGCTGGTTTTTGGAGTTGCCGCACGTGCACCACCAGTAGGTGCCCGGGGGCATTTCTTGCACGATGGGTTTGCGCTGGGGGATGTTGGGGGTGGGCATGAAAGTTGGGAAATGAAGTTGCCCGCAAATTTACGCGAATGGGAAACCCTGATTCGGCCTGATTCGCGAAATTCGCGGAGGAAATTCTGGTATGGTTACTTCACTGCCGCCCAGACGCGCTGCACGTCATCGTGGTCTTCCAGCGCCTGCAGGAATTCGCCCACATCGGCGCGGTCGGCGTCACTGAGCTCAGGATAGGTCTTCGCAAGATGCCCGATTTCGCTCGTGATCACGGTCCAGCCGTTCTTCGCGAGCCAGACAGATACTGTATGCACGGCGGTGCGGTCGCAAATGAAGCGCCCGCCGGCGCGGTCTTCCGGGATGTCGTCGTTCTGCTCATGGGCGAGGGCTTCGACGTCATTGGCGCCGGCCTCGATGCCGGCGGCTTCGCGGTCGATGGCGGCGTCGGCGTGGTGCGCCTCGACGATGCCGACGTGTTCAAAGAGGAATTTGTTGCTGCCGGCCTGGCCGAGCACGCCGCGACGGAAGAGTTGGCGAATGTCGGGCGCCGTGCGCTGATGGTTGTCCGTGTAAACCTCGACGATGACCGGCACCTTGTGCGGCGCGTAGCCCTCGAAGATGATGTGTTCGAGAGAGCTTTTGTCGGCGCCGGTGCCGGCGCCCTTGGCGATGGCGCGCTCGATGGCGTCGCGTGTGACGCTGGCCTTGCGGGCCTTTTCGACGACGGCGAAGAGCCGGGCGTTGCCGCCGAGGTCGGCGCCACCGAGCTTGGCGGCGACCGTGATTTCCTTGACCAGTTTGCCGACTGTCTGGCCTTTCTTGAGGTTAACGATCGCGCGTTTTGCGTGAAGCCACTGACGTCCCATAGGACCGCTCAGCGTGCCGGGGGAATCGGCGTGGGCAATGCCGAAAAGGCAGACCTTTTTACCCGCGAATGGCGCGAATCGGCGCGAATGAAAGACAGTCACCGAGGCTTTTCATTCTGAGCATGGCGTAGAATCGAGCTAGATTTCGTCGCGAGGTTCGATCATGTCGACGTGGAATCGTCACTTCGTTCAGAATCACGAACCAGTTTCGGATTCGTTCTGATTCGTGCCATTCGTGGGCAAGATCCGGCAGCATTCAGGGTGGACAATCCCCGCGCACTTCCGAGCATCGCGGGTGCAAATGGACTCTTTGCCGCACCTGTTTCTGCAGAACAAAGACTGGGCGGATAGCATCCGCCAGCGGGACAAGAATTTTTTCGAGACGCTTTCCCGCCAGCAGCACCCCGAGTACCTGTGGATCGGCTGTTCCGACAGCCGTGTCCCGGCCAACGAGATTGTCGGCTTGCTGCCCGGTGAGGTGTTCGTGCACCGCAATATTGCCAATGTGGTGGTCCACACAGATTTGAACTGCCTCTCTGTGATCCAGTTCGCCGTGGATGTGCTGAAGGTGAAACACATCATGGTCGTGGGTCACTATGGCTGCGGTGGCGTGCGGGCCGTCGTCCGCTGTGAACGCGTGGGCCTGGCGGACAACTGGCTGCGTCACGTCGAGGACGTCGGCGAAAAGCACCATGAATGCCTATGTCAGCTCGGCGAGGATGCACGCAGCGCCCGGCTCTGCGAATTGAACGTGATCGAGCAGGCCTCGAATGTCTGCCACACCTCCATCGTGCGCGACGCATGGGCGCGCGGTCAGGCCCTGACCGTCCACGGCTGGATTTACGGCCTGCGGGACGGCCTGCTGCGCGACCTCAACTGCTCGGCGACCAAGCCGGACGAAGCGGCCGCCAACTACAAGACGGCGATCGCGGCGGTGACAAAATAGGGTGGGCCGGGCGCTCCGCGCGCGGCAGGTCCGAGCAGTATTTTGTAGGGCGGGGTCTTTGACCCGCCTCCTGCGTTGCACGGATAAGGCGGGTCGAAGACCCCGCCCCACCTCGATCAAGGAGGCGCTCACCCACAAAAAAGCCCGCGGGATAAGCGCGGGCTGAAAGGCAAACGCGAGTCGGATCGCTCAAACGCGACCGAGATAAGTGCCGTCTGCCGTGCTGACCTTGATGATCTCGCCTTCCTTGATGAAGAGCGGGACCTGGACCATCAGGCCGGTTTCGAGCTTCGCGGGCTTTTGCACGTTGCTGGCGGTGTCGCCCTTGATGCCGTCCGAGCTCTCGATGACCTTGAGCGCGACCGTGGAGGGCAGCTCGAGGGTGAGGGGTTTCTCGTCGACGAAGAGCACATCCACTTTGCCGCCTGCAGTGAGGTAATGCTTGCTGTCGCCGAGCAGCTGGGCGCTCAGCTCGATCTGCTCGAAGGTGTCCGGATCAATGAAGGCAAACGCCTCGCGGTCGGCGTAGCTGAACTCGAGGGACTTTTTCTCGGTCGGGAGCACCTCGATGTTGTCGGTCGACGCGAAGCGTTGGTCGAGGGCCTTGCCGTAACGCAGATTCCGCATCTTGACCTGCACGAACGCCCGGAGATTTCCAGGGGTGCGATGCTGGGTTTCCATGACAAGGTGGGGCTCACCGTTAAACTTGATGACTTGGCCTTTGCGGATGTCGTTGGCTGCGGGCATGACGGAGGGTCGGTTGGAGGCGGTTTTGAGGAGTGAAAGGGTTAAGAGTGAGGAAACGGCTCCGGGCGTGTCAAGGCCGCGCGCCACATCCGCGCTTGCGCTCCGACGGGCGTGTTTCCGAGACTGTTGCAACCCTATGAAACAACGCACTCTCGCGCGGGAAGTCTCCATCTCCGGCAGCGCGCTGCACACGGGCGAAGCGGTCACGCTGACCATGAAACCGGCGCCCGTGGACCATGGGATTGTCTTCAAGCGCACCGACCTGAATGGCAGCCCGGAGCTCCGGCCCCGCATTGCCGATGTCACGGATCTCGTGCGCGCCACGACCATCCAGTCGGGCCACGCCAAGATTCACACGGTCGAACATGTGCTCAGCGCGCTGAGTGGCTGCGGCATCGACAATGTCATCCTCGAGATGACCGCGTCCGAGCCCCCGATCATGGACGGCTCCGCCAAGCCCTACGTGAACATGATCCTCGAGGGCGACCCGGTGGAGCAGGACAAGGAGCGCGAGTATTTCACGCTCGATGCGGCGGTTTCCGTGACGAAAGGCGACTCGTCCATCATCGCGTTGCCCTGTGACGAGCTGAAGATTTCCTGCACGTCGGCCGACAACCGCGGCATTCACACGCAGCATCTTTCGCTGACGATCGATCCCGATGTTTACATGACACAGATCGCGGCCGCGCGAACCTTCGCGATTTACGAGGACATCGAGGAACTGCTCAAACTCGGCAAGATCAAGGGCGGCTCGCTCGACTGCGCCGTCGTCATCCGGGGCGACAAGATTATCTCGAAGGAGCCGCTGCGGTTCAAAGACGAGTTCGTCCGCCACAAGATTCTCGATATCATCGGTGACATCGTGCTGCTGGGTATGCCACTCAAGGCGCACATCATCGCCACGCGACCCGGGCACGCCATCAACGCCGAGCTGACCAAGGCGCTGTTCGCCAAGTGGGAGGAACGCAAGAAGGGCCCGAAGAAAAAGCCGCGACCGACGGGGGTGCTCCCGACCGAGACGTCGCTCGATATTCGCCGCATCATCGACACGCTTCCGCACCGCTATCCGTTCATGCTGGTCGACCGTGTGGTCGAGTTCATCGGCGAGGATGAGCTGGTCGCGATCAAGAACGTCACGATCAATGAGCCCTATTTCAACGGGCACTTCCCCGGCAATCCCGTGATGCCGGGGGTGTTGCAGCTCGAGGCGATGGCCCAGGCGGCTGGCATTGTCATGCTCCGGCGCGCCGCCAATGCCGGTAAAACCGCGTTCTTCATGAGCGCGGACAAGGTCAAGTTCCGCAAGCCCGTCCGGCCCGGCGACCAACTGATCATCAACGCCAAGATCACCAAGTATCGGGGCGAAAAGCTGGCCTCCGCCGAGGCCAAGTGCACCGTGGATGGCCAGGTGGTTTCGTCGGCGGAGATGATGTTCGCGGTGATTGAGGAGTCCGAAGAGTAAGCGCATGGCGACGACCATCCATCCAACCGCAGTCGTTGAGCCGGGGGCGCAACTGGGAGCCAATGTGGTGGTCGGTCCGCTGGCCTTTGTGGGCGCAGGGGTCGTATTGGGGGAGGGCACGAAGCTGCACCACCACGCCAGCGTGGAGGGATTCACCACGCTGGGCCGCGACTGTGAAGTTTTCCCGTATGCCTGCATCGGCGGCAAGACGCAGGATTTGAAATTCAAGGGCGGGCGGCCCGGCGTGCGCGGGGGTGACCGCAACGTGTTTCGTGAGTTTGTGACCGTCAACGCGGCCACCCATGACGGAGACTTTACCGTGCTCGGCTCGGACAATAGCGTGCTGGCTTACTGCCATATCGCGCACGACTGCGTGCTCGGCAGTCACATCGTAATGAGCAACGCGATCTCGATGGCGGGGCATGTCACGATTGAGGATCACGTCGTCCTCGGCGGCGCGGCGGGGATCCACCAGTTTTGCCGGATCGGCGCCTACGCGATGCTCTCGGCCATGGCCAAGCTCGTGCACGATCTCCCGCCGTATTTCATCGCTGACGGCACGCCTGCCGCGGTGCGCGCGTTCAACAAGGTCGGACTCGAGCGGAGTGGCCACACGGCCGAGCAGCTTGAGCGCGTGAAGCAGATTTATCGCATCCTCTACCGCGACGGACTCAACCGCTCGCAGGCGCTGGAGAAACTCGCCGTGCACGAGCAGGCGGGTAGCGCGGAGTTCCAACGGGTGATCACTTTCGCCAAATCGAGCGAGCGTGGCCTCGCGCCCGGCGCGAGCTGACGGATCGTATGGAGGGCGGGGTCGCCCGAACCCCGCCTGAAGCGACCTCGGTCTCCGGATCCAAGATGGAAAGGCGGGGTTCTGAGTCTGGACTCGGACGCGGCCCACCGGAAAGGCGGGGTTCGGCGACCCGCCCTCCATCACTTCTTCTTGTACACGGTGGACGGGTCGAAGACCCGCCGCGCCGCCAACTCGAGTTTGAGCGATGCGGGATCGTCGGCCTTCGCTCCGGGGGCGAGCTTGCGGTAAAAGCAGGACGGATAGCCGTTGTGACACGCGGCGCCCCCGACGTTTTCGACCTTGAGCAGGATGACGTCCTGATCGCAGTCCACGCGCAGTTCCTTCACGAGCTGCGCGTTGCCCGACTCCTCGCCCTTGACCCAAAGCTTGTTGCGCGAGCGGCTCCAATACGTGGCCTTGCCGCTCGAGAGCGTGTGCGCGAAGGCCTCGGCGTTCATAAACGCGAACATCAGCACCTCGTTCGTGAGGTGGTCCGTCGTGATGCAAGGGATCAGGCCGTCGGGGCCGAATTTCGGCTGCAGCGTGGTACCGAGCTCAATCTCGGCGGTGGTGGTGCGGGCGGGGAAGACGAACGGGCTCGTACTCATGGGAGGAAGTGAGGTTTTGCCGGCGGCAACGCGAAGAGGCAAATTAATTGGCGAGAAGCGAGGGGCGAGGGGTGACGGAATTTTTGCGGCGGGTTATAGATCAAAGGATGTGGGCAAGCGCGCCGTCGGCTCAACGATGGTTTGTAACCCATCGCCCCTTGCCTATCGCCCCTCGCCAGTGGTGGCGTTCAGCCGCCGCAGATAATCGTAACTGTAAAGTCCCGTGCGGTGGCCGTCGCTGAAGCCGAAGCGCAGAGCATAGTTGCCGATCTGCTCCCAGTTGAGCACCGACACGCCCGAGAAGTTTTTTGGACCATCGCCGCCATATTTCTGGCCAAAGATATCCCGCTCGCCCTGGGTCTCGGCACTGGGGGAAGCGGCGCGGAGTTGCTCCGCCGTGAAATAGCTCTCGAGTCCGTCGTCCCAAACGATGGCGACTTCGGATCCGATGAGCTGGATGTTGGTGGGCGCGTGCATGCGATGGTTTTGTGGATCGGGGTTTATCCCCGATATCTGCCGGGTTTACGTCGCACGTAAAGCTCGACCTACGTCTGGCGCCTGCAAGCAGACAGCCAACGACGGATCAGAAGGGGCGTAAATTGTCCGGCACGTGCGTTGCCAACGGTGGTCCATCGGTGCACCTTGATCACCGAATGAGCACAACTCGCCGCGCCCCTCTCCCTCACATCGTGGTCATTGGCGCTGGTTTCGGCGGCTTGGCATTCTGCCAGAATTTCCCCGCCAACCTCGCACACATCACCCTGATTGACCGGCAAAATCATCATCTCTTTCAGCCTTTACTCTACCAGGTGGCGTCGGCGGGCCTCTCAGCCGTGGACATCGCGCAGCCGGTGCGCGCGATCTTTGGCGCGCGCCCTAATTTTCACGTGATCATGGCCGAGGTGACGGGCCTCGACCTCACAGCCCGGAAAGTCATCCACGCGCGCGGCGAGCTCAGTTACGATTACCTCATCGTCGCGGCGGGGGGCATGACCAGCTACTTTGGCCACCCGGAGTGGGAGCAATTCGCGCCGGGCCTTAAGACGCTCGACGACGCCCTGAAAATTCGCCGCCGGATCCTCCTGGCTTTCGAGCGGGCCGAAACGGACAACGATCCCGCCAAGCGCGACGCCGCGATGACCATCGTGGTGGTGGGCGGAGGCCCGACGGGCGTCGAGCTGGCCGGGACATTTGCCGAGCTCGCGCGGACGGTGCTCGTCCGCGACTTCGATCACATCGATCCGTCAAAGGCCCGCGTGATCCTGCTCGAGGGCAGCCCGCGCGTGCTGGCGGTGTATCCGCCCGACTTGTCCGCCAGTGCCCAACGCCAGCTGGAGAAGCTGGGGGTGGAGGTGCACACGAACATGCGCGTTGAGTCGATCACGGAGGGACAGGTCGTCGCCGGCGGTCAGACGTTCCGCTCCGATAACATCGTCTGGGGTGCCGGCGTGGCGGCCGTGCCACTGGCGAAACAGCTCGGTTGCGAAACGGACCGCGCGGGTCGGGCGAAGGTGCTGCCCGACCTAAGTATTCCCGGACACCCGGAGGTGTTTGCAGTGGGCGACATCATATCTCTCGTCGATGCGAACGGCGTGACGGTACCGGGCGTGGCGCAGGGTGGGATCCAGACCGGCGCGCACGTGGCGAAATTGCTGAAGCGCGAATTAAGCGGCGAGAAATACTCTCCGGCGGGCCGCGAGGCCTTTGCGTACTTCGACAAGGGCACCATGGCGACGATTGGACGTTCGTCGGCCGTGGCGCAGATCGGGAAATTTCATTTCAGCGGTTGGCTCGCGTGGATCGCGTGGTTGGGCGTGCATCTGATGTTTCTGGTCAGCTTCCGCAGCAAACTCTCCGTGCTGATCCAGTGGACCTACTCGTATTTCACATACAAACGCGGCGCCCGGGTGATCACCGGCGTCGACGGCGGACCGCCGTCGAGCTCGGCATAGTCGGAATTTTCACCGCAAAGTACGCAAAGTTCGCGAAGGCCAACCCATCGATCCGAGGATTGAATCTTCGCGTGCTTCGCGCTCTTCGCGGTTAAAAATCCGGGGATCAGGCATTCTCGAGTACGAGCACCCAGTCGTGACTTTGGCCCGCGGGGGGCTCGACTTTCAGCTGTCCCGAACGATCGGCAGCGACGCCGACTTTCTTGCCGGTTTTGCCGGTGACGGGATCAAAGCTGGAGGCAC
>JBDTJA010000325.1:0-2299 GCA_039936075.1 Opitutaceae bacterium
CTCGTCGTCGACCCTCGACTACAGCCTCACCGGCGT
The DNA here is from genome assembly GCA_039936075.1 of Opitutaceae bacterium. Classification (GTDB taxonomy): domain Bacteria; phylum Verrucomicrobiota; class Verrucomicrobiia; order Opitutales; family Opitutaceae; genus Opi-474. Next base: position 37 of record JBDTJA010000325.1, read on the forward strand.
GAGCGCTCAGCTCGCGATCGAAAAGGGCCTGGCTGAGGCGGACTGGTATCAAACCCCGGTGCCGCGCGACATCATGCGGAAGCTCCTCGAGCGCCGCGATGGGCCGGCGATCCGCGACACCATCATCTGGTTCACCCTGCTCTTCCTCACGGGTTACGCCACCGCCCGGCTCTGGGGCACGTGGTGGGTCATCCTCCCCTATTTCATTTACGCCACGCTTTATTCCCAGACCTCCGACTCGCGCTGGCACGAGGCCGGTCACGGCACCGCGTTCAAGACCGACTGGATGAACAACGCGCTCTATGAGATCGCCTCGTTCATGGTGAAACGCGAAGCCACGACCTGGCGTTGGAGCCACACCCGGCACCACAGCGACACCATTGTCGTCGGCCGCGACCCCGAGATCAATTTTCCGCGGCCACCCGACCTCAAGGGACTGGCGATGGGTTTCTTTTGCCTCAGCTCAATGTATCCGAAGCGAATCCTCCTTCATGCCCTCGGCCGCATGACCGAGGACGAGAAAATCTACACGCCGCCCAGCGAGTTTCCCAAGGTCTTCCTCCGCGCCCGGATTTACGCGCTGATCTATTTGGGAACCCTCGCGCTGGCCGTTTACCTCCATAGCTGGCTGCCCGTTTTCCTCATCTGGCTGCCCAACGTCTTCGGGACTTGGCTACTCTACGTTTACAATCTCACCCAGCACGGGGGACTCGCGGAAAACGTCCTCGATCACCGCCTCAACTGCCGGACGGTGTACATGAACCCGGTCAACCGGTTCATGTACTGGAACATGAACTACCATGTGGAGCACCACATGTTCCCCCTCGTGCCGTATCACGCGCTGCCGAGGCTGCACGCGATCGTGAAGCACGACATGCCACCGCCCTACCCGTCCATCCTGTCCGCGTGGCGTGAGATCATCCCCACCGTCCGCCGCCAGCTCAAGGACCCCGGTTATTATGTCCGCCGTCCGCTGCCGGCTCCCACCGGCGTGAAGGCCGGTTTTCGTTCCTCGGATGTCCAGCCCGATGCCCAGGGTTGGATCGAAATCTGCGCGTCGGTGGACCTCGGCCGGGCCGATGTGATCCGCTTCGATCATGGGAAGAAAACGTATGCCCTCTATCGTGATGACGAGGGCATACTCTACGCCACCGACGGAGTCTGCACGCACGCCAACACCCACCTCGCTGACGGTTTGGTGAAGGGAAAAATCATCGAGTGCCCCAAACACAACGGGCGCTTCAACCTGGTGGACGGCTCTCCCGCCCGCGCCCCCGTCTGCCGCGGCCTCGCCACTTACCCGCTCGAGGAACGCGGCGGCCGTCTCCGCCTCAACGTGCTTCAGGTCGGCGGTGCCGGCGCGCGCGAGTCCCAGACCTTCCGTTTCCGCGTCGTGACTAACCGCAGCGTGGCCACGTTCATTAAGGAACTCGTCCTTGAGCCGCTGGACGGCCCGCTCCCCCGCTTCACGCCGGGCGATTACCTGCAGTTCGACATCCCGGCGTACGAACTCATTCGCTTCCGCGACTTTGCTATCCCGGCGCCCTTCGCCGCGGTCTGGGAAGCGCAGCACGTGTTCGATTTTGAGGTCCGCCATTCCGCCGCCGGCCGCCGCAACAACTACTCGATCGCCAGCAACCCGCAGCTCGAGCGTCATCTGCGTTTCAACGTGCGGATCTCGACGCCGCCTCCGGGCCAGGAGTGCCCGCCGGGCGTGGGCTCAAGCTACATGTTCAATCTCAAGCCCGGCGACACCGTCACGGCCATCGGACCCTCGGGAGATTTTCACATCAAACCCACCCAGCGCGAAATGGTTTATATCGGCGGCGGGGCCGGCATGGCGCCGCTGCGCGCTCATCTTTCCCACCTCTTTGAAACTGAACGCACCGCCCGCAAGGTGAGTTTTTGGTACGGCGCACGGTCCCGGCAGGAAATTTTCTACGCCGACTATTTCGAGACGCTCGCCCGCGAGCACCCCAATTTTGCGTTCCACCTCGCGCTGTCCTCGCCGCTGCCGGAAGACCATTGGACGGGTCCCACCGGTTTCATCCATGAAGTCGTTCGGGAAAAACTTCTGTCGGCCCACGCCAGCCCGCCGGCGGTGGAATATTACCTTTGCGGGCCCCCGTTGATGATCAAGGCGTGCCTCGCGATGCTCGGCCGGCTCGGCGTGCCCGCGAGTCGGATCGCCTACGACGAGTTTTGAGGTCGCCGTGGCACGGGTCTCCAGTCCCGTGATTCCGTTCTCCTTTGCTGTGACTTC
>JBDTJA010000326.1:0-15387 GCA_039936075.1 Opitutaceae bacterium
CCAAACAGCTCCCGCACCCAGCGGGAAAAATGAAACGGCGTCTGGAAGCCGCAGCGAAACGCCACCTCACCCACCGTGAGCCCTGTCTCCCGCAGCAACTGCGCGCCCCGCCGCGTGCGGACCTCCCACACATGCCGGATCGGCGTCGTACCCAGGTGGCGGCGAAAGAGCTTCACCAACTGCGCCGGCGACACGCCCGACTCCCGCGCGAGCGTCGGCAGACTGGTGGTCCGGTCGCCTTCCTGCCCGATCCATTCCAGCGCCCGTCGCAAGCCATCAGGTTCCTCCGGCTTGTACGCCCCACTCCGCCCCTGCGTCACCGAGCGCTCGCGGGCCCTCGCCTGTTCGCCCGCGAAGAGATATTCCTGCAGCGTCGCAAGCCCGAGCGACTCAACCAACCCCGGCGCGCGTTCCCCGGCCGCGCGCGGCAGCGCCAGCCCGAGCTCCATCAACTGCTCAAACCGTCGCGTGACGGGCAACACGTCTGGCGCCCGCCCACAGACTTCCGCGAGCTCGGCCGGCACCAGTGAAGGATGCACCGCGCACCACGTGTGATGGGTTTTGCGATGCGCCGAGAGTTTAAAAAATTCCTTCCGCCCCGGGTGGAAGAACCCCACCTGCCCCGCCGCCACCCGGATCTCGCGTCCCTCAACGTCCACCCGCGCGTCACCCTCAACGAGGACGACGAGCTGATAATCCTGCTGCACCCGTGGCCCGCAGGTGCCCCCCGGTTCATAGACCACGTCGCCAAACTGCACGCGGGGCGACGCCGCCAACCGTAGCCTTTTGGGTATGTTTTTAAGCGGCGTATGGCTGGCGGCAGGCATATTTGTATGGTAATAGATATGTACTCCCATGAGCTCTGCAATCCTCGAGACCCCTTCCCTTGTGACGATGACCGATGGCTTTGTCGGCAGCCGCCAAAGCACCTTCCCGAAAGTGCGCCCGCCCGGCTATTTTTCGCCCGATGCCGATCCCGCGGCGATCATGACCTTCTACGAGGCCAACGGTTATCTGGTGCTTGAAAGCGGTTTCACCCCCGCCGAGGTGGAGGCGTTGAAACGCGAGACGACGCTGATCTGCCGCGGCGACCGCGGAGAATTGCCCGATCATCCCAAAGCGGCCTCGACCGAGACCGATGACGAAGTGCTGCAGCGCTATCTCTGCATCCATTTCCCGCACAAGATTTCCAATGTCATGCTGGCCACCATGCACAGCGGACCCACGCTCAAGGTCCTCACCAGCATCATCGGTCCGAACGTGAAAGGCATGCAGTCGATGCTCTTCATCAAATCCTCCGGCAAACCGGGTCAGGCGTGGCACCAGGACGAGGATTACATCCCGACGCGCGACAAATCCCTCGTTGGCGCGTGGATCGCGCTCGACCGGGCCACGCAGGAAAACGGCTGCCTCTGGGTCCTGCCCGGCTCGCACCGCCACGGCATTCTCTGGGAACAGGAGTGGCACGGTGACCGCCGCTTTGACTGCGCCGAGCAGTCCGTGGACTTTCCGTATACTGATGAGCAAGCCATCCCCGTCGAGGTCGAGGCCGGCTCAGTGGTCTTCTTCAACGGCTATCTGCTGCACCGCTCGCTGCCCAACAAGGCGCCGGTTGGCACCTACCGCCGCTCGCTGGTGAACCATTTCATGAGCGCGGAATCGTATCTCCCGTGGGGCAAGACGCCTGAAGGCGAGCACAACGCGCACTACGATTATCGCGACATCATCATCGTCGCCGGCAAGGACCCATACGCGTACCGTGGCTACAAGAGCATCCAGACCCCCAGCGTCCGCCCGAGCGGCCAGGGCGGCTGCGACAAGTGGGGCGGCAAGGGCAAGGAGTACAAAGACGCAGCCGCTCCAAGCGCGGCGGGCGGCGATAAGCCGTAAGCTTTAAGCGGTAAGCAACCGGATCGATGTAGGGCGGGGTCTTTGACCCGCTTTTTGCGCACTGGCTTTTGCGACCGTGACCGTCCTCGCTTCAACTTAGAAAAAGCGGGTCGCAGACCCCCGCACTACCGCAAACCAACCCGTTGGGACACCGCGTTCCACTGCCCAACCCGGCGGACGCCTGAACTGACGCAAAAATTGCAAAGATCGCAGAGCCCTGCGCCGCCCTTGGTCCAAACTGCTGAGCAACCTCTGCGCTCTTCGTATAGAATCGGTTCTCAATCCGGATCCGCTGTTCACCCGCGATTCCCTGTCTTGCATATTCACGCTATTTGTAGTGCCTTGCATCGATGCAAACCGAGACCCTCTCCCTGCGCATTTCCAAAGCCGAGCGTCAGGCCCTCCAGGAGCACGCGAAGCGCGAGGGGCTTTCCCAAGGCAGCTTGGTCCGACGGGCGCTGCGAGCCTACGGCGTAACCCCCGAGCCGGCAGCGGCCAAATCGGGCTATGACGTCATCCGCCATCTCCTTGGCCGCCAGCGGGGCGGCCCGAAGGATTTGTCCACCAACCCCAAGCATCTCGAGGGCTACGGCCGGTGAAAACCTGGCTGGTCGATACCGGTCCGCTGGTGGCCCTGCTGGTGGGAGATGACACGCAGCACGCGTGGGCAGTGGAGGCTAGCAAACAGGCGCCCGCCACGGTCCTGACCTGCGAAGCCGTGCTCTCAGAGGTCCTGTTTCTCCTCAAGCGCGAGAGCTACGACCCGAACGATTTGTTCGCCCTCATGGACGCCGGCTTTGTGCGCTGTGCGTTCGATCTGCAAAGCGAGCAACGCCCTGTGCGCGACCTAATGCGGCGTTACCGCGCCCAACCCATGGCGCTGGCCGACGCCTGCCTCGTCCGCCTCGCCGAACTTCACCCCGATGCCTGCGTCTGGACGCTAGACCGGGATTTCCAGCACTACCGCAAGAACCGCCGGCAAACAGTCTCGCTGGTGGCGCCGTGGTGAGGCCGAACGGCCAAGGCGGCTGCGCCAAGTGGGGCGGCAAGGCGAATCAGTACAACGACTAAGCCGGCGCGTGGAGCCCGCTCGTGCATCGCTCATCTGCAAGGCGATCAGTCAGAGCGCAATCGCTCTACGCGCATCGAACCCTCCCGCTCTTTGCATTCTTCGCGGTAAATATTCAGCGACCTCTTCCGCTTCCGCATTGCGGTTGTTCCAAAATCTCTGGAAGCATCTTTCCTCTTTTCCATCCATGAGCTCCCTCACTCCCGCCCACCAGCGCGCTTTCTTCGAAACCTACGGTTTCCTTAAAATGCCCGGTCTCGTCAAAAACGAGATCGCCCAGATCACGACCGACTTTGAGGCCGTGTTTGCCCAGGCCGGTCTGCGCCACGACGGCACCAAACACACTAATTTTATCCCATTCGTCGACTCGCGTCCCGGCCTCTGCGCCCTGCTCGACCATCCCGGCATCTTGGCCGCCGTGAGCAATCTGCTCGGGCCCGACTTCAACTACGTCAGCAGCGACGGCAATTATTACACCGGCGAAACCGGCTGGCACCGCGACAGCCTCTACCAGACCAGCAGCTACTTGAAGGTGGCGTTCTATCTCGACAGCGTCCGGCGCGACACCGGTTGCCTGCGCGTGATTCCCGGCTCGCACACCGACGCCGGCATGAAGCAGTGGGACGACGACGAGGTCCGCGCCTCCGAGGGTCGGCTCGGCGTGCACTCGCGTGATCTGCCCGCCTACCCGCTCGAGAACGACCCGGGCGACGTGCTGATCTTCAACCATCGCACGCTCCACGCGTCGTTCGGCGGCGGCAAGGCGCGTCGCATGTTCACGATGAACCTCGGCCGTCGCGCCAAGACCTCCATCGAGATCGACGACCTCATTTCCTACGGCGACTGGCACATGCTCAACCACGGTTCCCGCACGCCCTACGGCAAGACCATGCTCGAGACCGCGTCGCCGGAACGCCTGACCCACCTCACGCAGGTCCAGCAATTCTGGCCCGCGATGGTCGAGCATTTCAAACTGCGCACCGGCAAGCCCGTGGTTGCGGCCGCGTAGGCCGCAAGCTAGTTCGCCCTGGCAGGCGAGTCGTGCGTTCCGCCGCGCGACATCAGAAACCGCGAGCCGCAGCGCACGTTCCACCTTAGAACGCTTGCGGCTCATCACTTAAACCTTACCGCCACCTCGGCCCTGCTTCTCCGTCAGCTCATCGTGGGCCCGAATGAACACTAATTTTGTCGGGACGGCCTCGCCCTCCGATGGATCGGCGTAGGGCGTGGTCTTCGACCAGCCTTCAGGCGCGTCGCCCAACGTTTCGACCGCTGGCGGGTCAAAGATCCTGACCGCCTCCGAGCCCGACTACCGCCAGTCGAAAACCTAGGCGGCCAGCGCGCCGCGGATTACCACTGGAGCTTTCACTTACTTTCCCACGATCTCGCGGAAATCCGCGCCCATTTCGGGGGCAAGTTGTTCGTCACCATCGCCTGACTTCACCTGCAAATGAGGCGGTCCGCACCGGGGTGGGCCGTGCGCTTCGCGCGCGGCATCTGAGCACCGCACGCGATCCGCCACGGATTTCACGCCGGGCACGGATTAATCTGAAACAACCGCTCCTCATTTCGGATTGATCCGTGTCGGCATGGACGACCCGTGGTAAACTTTCCGGGGTTCTAACCGCGCGTTAAACGCCGCAACTGGTGGACCTTAGCTGCCCACCGGACAGACGGTTTCGGCGTCCTTCCGCCCGGCTTCTAAGGGTAAATCGCAACCATTATACGTGCCCGCCCGTATTTCCCTTTGCCAAAGTTAGCCTAATGTGTGTCGCTATTCCTTTTCCCGCTCAAACCAAGCCCATGCTCGCTCCCATCATAGTCGTCTTCCTGCTCACTGCTCTGGTCGTCACCGACCCCGATCCCTCAAGTGGCAGTGATTCGTAATGGGTTGAGCCTTAGGTTTTTGCGATTTTATTCGCACGGAAATCTGCATCGGGCCGCTTGCGCCTTGGGTTACTTTGTTTTGCGCTGAGGGGCGATGTTTGTGAAGCCGCCTCATTTCCTCCGCGCCCTGTCCTCGCCCAACTACCGGCGATATCTGACCGGCCAGTGTCTGTCCTTGATGGGCAACTGGATGACAGTCACAGCCTCCCTCTGGCTGGTCTTTCAACTCTCGGGCGATCCCTGGCAAGTTGGCCTGGTCGGTTTTGCGGGGCAAATTCCGGTGCTCATCTTCGCCCCGTTCGCTGGCGTGTGGATCGACCGCCGTGATCCGCTGAAAATCGTGCGGATGACCCAGGTGTTCGCGATGCTGCAATCCACCGCGCTGGCTGCCCTCACCCTCTCCGGTCACCTGACGGTTCCGCGCCTGATCGCGCTCTGCTTTGTTCAGGGTCTGATCAACGCCCTCGACTGGCCGGCCCGTCAGACGCTCAACCACCCTCTCGCGGGTGATCCCTCCCTGCTCGATAATGTCATCGCGCTCAATTCGATCACCTTCAGCGCCGCCCGCCTCGTCGGTCCCGCGGTCGCGGGCTTTATCATCGCCGGATTCGGCGCGGGTTGGTGTTACGCCTTCGATGCTCTCAGCTACGTCGGCGTGCTCATCGCGCTGGCAGGCGTGCGCTTGGCACCTCACGTGATCCGGCCCAACCTGGCGCATCCGCTCACCGACCTGCGTGAAGGCGTGCGTTACGCCATGCGGCATCCGGCGCTGCGCCGCATTTTGATCATGGTGCCGGTGATCGGCCTGGTGGGTTTCGCGCACAGCATCCTGGCGCCGGTTTTTGCCGAGCGAAATTACCACGGCGACGCCCGCACGCTGGGTTTTCTCATGTCGGCCACGGGCATTGGCGCACTCGCGGCCGGGCTGCGCCTGTCGTTGCGCGCGTCGTCCGCCGGGCTCGACCGGATGATAACGTTCGGCGCCCTGCTGGGCGGTGCCAGTCTCGTCGGCATCGCCTTCGCGCCTTCGTTTGTCTGGGCGCTGCCCTGTTTCGCAGGGGCGGGCGCCGGCGGCATGCTCGTGATGGTCTCAAGCAACATGCTGCTGCAAGCCACGGTGGATCACGACAAGCGTGGCCGCGTCATGAGTCTGTTTTCAATGGGTCAAAGTTTTTACCCTGTGGGCTGCCTGCTGACCGGGGCCGTGGCTTCTGCCTTCGGCGCGCCGGTGGCGGTTGCCGTCAGCGGTACCATCTGTCTCGCCGCCGCCATCGGCTTCGGCCGCAGTCAGGCCGCCGTGGCATCGGCCGCGGCGACTTCAGCCGGAAGGATTTAGGTGTTTGGGGTTCGTGACGGCATCCCTCCCGCTCTCTGGCGCGTAATGAGGGCAAACCACCCGCGAGTGACCTCAGCTCCGGCTTGCCCCCGAGCCGCTGCGCCTTCCTCCTTCGCGACACCCCTCACATGCCCTCTGCCCCGCCCCCGCCCATCGTCCCGCCGCACCGCCGTGCGTTCGCTGCGCTGGTGCAATGGTTCGACTCGGACCATTTTTCCGGCGACCCGGAAAAAATCCGCGCGGAGCCCGATGGGATCGAATGGGTTCGCTGCATTCCCTTCCTCTTCCTGCACGCCGGCTGCCTGATCGTCCTCTGGGCCGGGGCCAGCCCGTTCGCGGTCTGGAGCGCCGTGGCGCTCTATTTTTTGCGGATGTTCGCCGTCACGGGAATCTATCACCGCTATTTCTCGCACAAAACTTACAGCACCTCGCGCTTCGGTCAGTTTCTGCTCGCGCTTTGGGGCGCCACCGCCGTCCAGCGCGGCGCACTCTGGTGGGCCTATCACCATCGCCATCATCACCAGCATTCCGATGACCCGGAGGACGCCCATTCCCCGCATGTGCACGGTTTTCTGTGGTCGCACATCGGCTGGATCACCAGCCGGCGGAATTTCCCGACGGACTATTCCAAAATCCGCGATCTCAACAAATATCCCGAACTCGTTTGGCTGAACCGCTTCGACACCGTCATCCCGCTGCTCCTTGCGCTCGGTCTGTTCGGCCTCGGGTGGCTGCTCGAAATCCATGCGCCCGGTCTCCATACGACCCGTTGGCAGATGCTCGGCTGGGGGTTTTTTGTCAGCACCACCTTCCTCTTCCATGGCACCGCGTGCATCAATTCCCTCGCGCACATCATGGGCCGCCGGCGTTTTCAGACCAAGGACGACTCGCGCAACAGTTGGATTCTTACACTCATCACGCTCGGCGAGGGCTGGCATAATAATCACCACCGTTACATGAGTGCCACGCGCCAGGGTTTCTACTGGTGGGAATTCGATCCGACCTATTATGGGCTGAAAGCGCTCTCATGGACTGGCCTGATCTGGGATCTGAAACCCGTGCCCGCTTCCGTGCTGGCTGAGGCCACCGCCGCCGATCATGCCAGCTCCGTCTCCGCCGCTCAGCGCGCCGCGCTCCTGCATCCCGAGTTTTCCTCCTTCAAGAAAGTCGTCCCCGCCGCCGCCGCCATGGCCATGGCCACGCTGCAGGCATCCCACGGGCTGACTCCACGGCAGGCCGACCGACCGCCGATTCACCGCGACTTCACCGAACTCGCCCAGTCATCCGACGCCAGTCCGCCCCCGGTCGCGCCAGCGAACGAGCAACCGTAAAGGCGAACGATTGGCTGCGTCCTTTCCGCGCTCGACCAAACCAGTCACACTAATCCTGCGCCTCTGCGTTCGAAATCCCTTACCACACCAGGTGGAACGCATAGGTCGCATGGAAGACGGGATCGCGCCGGGAGGTGGGCCGTGCGCTCCGCGCGCGGCAAGAAACCGCTGCTGACTCCCAACACCGCGCGCGGAGCGCCCGGTCCACCCCGAACAGCAGATCCTTTCCTGCGTGGGTCGGGCTTCACGGTCCTTTACGCCCGACATTCCCAAAATCCTGCCGGGGATGATAACCCGACCCACGCGCCGGACCATAAGGGCGCAGGCTCGGCTGCGCCCGTTGCCTTGCGATCCTGCGATCCGGACGCAGCACACCAGCGCCACAACTTCGCCGCCGCGGCCGGTGCGCCGCCTTGTCGCAGGATTGAATCCAACCGCGCCATCTGCGCGTAGTCACCGAGTTCATGGCTAAACTCGCGATCATCGGTACCGGCATTTCAGGACTCGGCTGCGCTCATTTCCTGCATCGGGATCACGATCTCACGTTGTTCGAGCAGAACGACTACGCCGGCGGTCACACCCACACCGTCACGGTCAGCGAGCCCGACACCGGCCGGAGCGTGCCGATTGATACCGGCTTCATGGTGTTCAATCACGCGACTTACCCGCTCCTCACGCGTCTCTTCAACGAGCTCAAGGTTCCGACCAAACCGACCCTGATGTCCTTCAGTGTGCGCCACGCCGGCACCGGCCTCGAGTTCGCCGGCTCGTCGCTCAACCATCTCTTTGCCCAGCGTCGCAATCTCTTTCGCCCCCGTTTCTACCGGATGCTCGCCGCTGTCAGCCGCTTCAACCGCGAAGCCATCGCCGCTCTCAACGATCCTGCGGTCCAAAACGAAACCCTCGGCGCCTACGTGCAGCGCCGCGATTACGGAAAGGATTTTTTCGACCTCTACCTGGTGCCGATGAGCTCGGCCGTCTGGAGCACGCCGCCCGCGAAGATGCTGGAGTTTCCCGCGACGTCCCTCCTCCGCTTTTTTCACAACCACGGCTTCCTCGGCCTGCACACGCAGCACCAGTGGTGGACGGTCGAGGGCGGCGCAAAAACGTATGTCGAAAAAATCTCTGCGCCCTGGCGCGACCGGCTCCGGCTCGGCTCGGCCGCGACCCGCCTTCGACGCACCCCCCGGGGCGTCACCGTGCTGACCTCCACCGGCGAGGCCCATGAGTTCGACCAAGTCATCCTCGCCTGCCACGGGGATCAGGCCTTGCAGCTGCTTGAACAACCCACGGCTGATGAGGCACGACTGCTGGGCGAATTCAAGTACCAGCCCAATATCGCCACGCTCCACACCGACACCCGCGTGATGCCGCGCGCCTCGCTCGCGTGGTCGAGCTGGAACTATGAGATCAACCGGGACGCCACCGGCCGTGTCTCCACCGCCACGCATTACTGGATGAATTCCCTCCAGGGCGTTTCCAATCGCGAGAATTATTTCGTCACCATCAATCGCCCCGAGTCCATCGCGCCCGGGAAAGTCCTGAAGCGGATCGCGTACGAGCACCCGCTCTTCAGTCTCGGCGCCGTGCGCGCGCAGGAGGAGTTGCCTGCCCTCAATGCCGCGGCCCGCGGCACGACCAACACATTCTTCGCCGGCGCCTGGCAGCGCTACGGCTTCCACGAGGACGGCCTCCTCAGCGCCTACAACCTCAGCCAACTGCTCCTCGGCCGGGATCCCTGGCCGGTGTGAATCCTGTAGGGCGGGGTCGCCGAACCCCGCCTTTCCGAGGTGCACCGAACGCTCCGCGCGCGGCAGGATCAATCCCCTGATGCCGGGCGCGGCGCGCCCGGCCCACCCCTCGGCGCGATCCCGTCCTAGAACAAACCGAAGCGTCCGCGCAGCAGCCTTGCCCGTATCAGGTTTGTCGCCATGACTGCCGCCTGCCGCATGAATTCCTGTCTGTACGAGTGCCGTGTCATGCACGCGCGCTTTGCCCCGAAGCCGCACAAATTTCTCTACCGGATCTTCCTGTTTGCGATCGACCTCGACGAACTCGCAACGCTGCACCGCCGCTTCGCACTCTTCTCCGTCAATCGCGCCAACCTCTACTCGTTCCGCGAGCGCGACTTCCTGCCGACGGCCGAGCCGCTTCATAATTGTAGGGCGGAGTCGCCGAACCCCGCCGGTTCGCTGCCCATGTCCTCCTCGGCCATGAATGCCTCGACCACGACGTCGACGCCCTCCTCTGCGTCGCTCCCAGCAGTTCCGCCCGCCCTCAATCTCAAACAACGCGTCATCGCCTACCTCGCCGAGCGCGGCGTCGATCTCACCGGCGGCCGCGTCATGCTCGTCACGCTCCCACGCGTCCTGGGATATCTCTTCAATCCCGTCTCGTTCTACTTCTGCTACGACCGGACCGGCGTCCCCGTCGCCACGCTCGCGGAGGTCACGAACACGTTCAAGGAGATGAAGCCCTACTTCCTGGGGCCGGCGACACAGACGAAGAAAGCCGGCGCCTTCTCGCTGCGCACCCCGAAGCATTTCTATGTCTCACCGTACACCGACGTGGACGTGGACTTCGATTTCACCCTGCGCCCGCCCACCCAAAAGCTCTCGATCCAGATCGATGACTTCATCGGCGCCGAGCGAACGCTTACTAGCACGCTCACCGGTCCGCGTCGCGAACTGACCGGCGCACGCCTGGCTTGGTACATGGTGAAATATCCGCTCATCACCCTTCGCATCATCGCGCTGATCCACTGGCACGCCTTTCTTCTGTGGGTGAAAAAAGTCCCATGGTTCACGAAGGCCGCCCGCCCCCGTGACCAGCGCAACCTTTACCGGCCGCACGAGTCCATCGCTGCCGTCCAGTCCGCCCCCTCGCCCGACCGCCTTCTCGGCGTGCCCCAAGCCAGCCCTTCAAACCCCGACCACTCATGAGCCAGCCCATTACTCCTTCCTCCGACATCGTGGCCGATTACGCCCGCTCGCCGGGCGGCACGTTTGAACAGCGGGCCGTCCTCAGCGCCCTGTCCGCCCTGCCGTGCGGTCATCTCCGCCTCGAGCTGCCCGACGGTTCCGTCCGCGAACTCGGCACGCGTGCAACCGAGGTCACCTTGCCGCTCGGCCTGCCCTCCCTCGCCGCGATCCGCGTCGTGCGGCCGGCATTCTTCAAAAAATGCTTCTGGTCGGGTGACATCGGCTTGGCCGAGGCGTTCATCGACGGCGACTGGGACACCCCAAACATCGCGGCCGTCATCGCCTGGTTCATCCTCAATCTCGAGCACGCCCCCACGCTCTCCGGTTCGCAGCGCGCCCAGTCGCTCGCGCTCAACCTCCTGCGCTTTGGCAACCGGGTCGGCCACCTGCTGCGGCCCAATTCCCGCGCCACCGCCAAGCGCAATATCAGCGAGCACTATGATCTCTCCAACGACTTCTTCGCGCTGTTCCTCGATCCGTCCCTGATGTACTCCGGCGCGCACTGGAAGACGCCGGGGCTGACGCTCGCCGAGGCCCAGAGCGAAAAAAACGACGCGCTCTGCCGGAAGCTTCGGCTCGCGCCCACCGATCACGTGCTCGAGATCGGCACCGGCTGGGGCGGCTGGTCCATCCACGCCGCCCGGACGTACGGCTGCCGCGTCACCACCGTGACCATCTCGCAACAGCAGTTCGATCTCGCCACCGCCCGCGTCGCGGCCGCCGGGCTCGCTGATCGCGTGGAGGTGAAGTTCTGCGATTACCGCGACCTCGCCGGCTCGTTCGACAAGATCGTGTCCATCGAGATGATGGAAGCCATCGGCCACCGTTACCTCCCAGAGTTTTGCGCCACGCTGAACCGCGTGCTCAAGCCCAACGGCCTGCTCGCGCTGCAGTTCATCACCTGCCCCGACAACCGCTACGACCAGTTTCGCCGCGGCGTGGATTTCATCCAGAAGCACATCTTCCCCGGTTCGCTGCTGCTTTCGCTCAACCGCGTCAATGATCAGCTCTCCCGCGCTGGCGGCTTCGTGCTGCACGGCGTCGACGATCACGGCCACGACTACGTGCAGACCCTGCGGGTCTGGCATGAAAACTTCCGCGCCAAACTGGCCGAGGTCAGCGCGCTCGGCTTCGATGACCGCTTCATCCGCAAGTGGAGCTACTATCTGGGCTACTGCGAGGCCGCCTTCGCGATGCGCAACATCTCCGTCGTCCAGACCCTGCACACACGGGCGAACAATCTCGCGCTGTGAAGTAGCGAGTAGTGGGTAGCGAGTAGCGAGCATCCGAACTCCTGTGGCTCACCCTCGTCGCTACTCACTACTTCCGCCCTCGCTGGAATCACTACTCACAACCTGCTACTCGCTACTTCTTCCCGACGCATGATCTTCTTTCTCCGCGGCCTCTTCATTTTCATCCTCGTCTCGATGCTGGCGGTGACCGGTTGGGCGGGGATCCACTGTCCGCTATTCGCCATCCCGGCGAACGTCGTGAGTCACCCGTGGTTCATCGCCACGCTCTTCGACGCCTACTGGGCTTTCGTCACGTTTTACGTCTGGGTGGCTTTCAAGCAAACATCCTGGGCTTCGAAAATCGCGTGGTTCATCGCCGTCATTCTCCTGGGCAACGTCGCCATGTCCGCGTACTGCCTCAATGAACTCTTCCGCATCCCTCGCACGGGCCGCATGGCGGATGTTCTGACGACGAAGCGCGACGGCATCGGCCTCCTTGGACCGATCCTCGCTGTCCTCGGTCTGACCGTCACCCTGCTGGGCCTGCCACGCAGCTAAAATCAGGTCGTTGCCTCAAAAGTTGTGACGGCAAAAGAACGGTCATCGCGAGGCGCGGTACATCGTGGAGATCCAGCTGGATTGCTTCCCCTTTCGCCAAGGCTTCGGCCGACACGGTCGTCTTCCCGCGTTGCGGACCCCCCGCAATGACAATCATGCGAACACGACTTGTGCCGACGGGCGGCGGCGTTTATCCATTCTACTTCGTGTCTGAAACGATCCCCACTCCCCTCCCGCCATCTTCGCGCACATTCTGGCAGCGACGCATCCGCGACCCGATTGTCGCGCAACTCACGCAGGGCATCACCCCGGAAAAAATTGCCCTGACCGTCGCCGTCGGCAGTGCCTTCGCTCTTTTTCCCGTCCTCGGCACCACCACGCTCCTGTGCTTTCTCATCGCTTGGGGCATGCGGCTCAACCAGCCCATCGTACAGCTCATCAACCAGGCGCTGTGGCCCGTTCATTTCCCCGCGATTTTTGGCTGCATCTGGCTCGGTGAAACCCTGTTTGGCGCCCCGCACACGCACGTTGGGATTCGTTACCTGAAGAAAATGTCCGAGCTGGCTTGGAACGATCCCACCGCGTTTTTTCATCAGTTCGGCCTCACCGTCATGTACGGCGTCGTGGCGTGGGCCATCATCGCGCCGTTCTACATCACCGCCGTCTATTACATCGCTCTGCCCATCACGCGTGAGGTCACCTATCTCAAGCACAAGGCGGAAATCACTCCGCCCGCAGACACCCCGACTCCTTCGGAATGAGGGTAACGGGGCAGTTTGCCGCGGTCGGGCTTTAGGCCGGACATCCGATCCGCCGATATCGGGCGTAAAGCCCGACCCACAAGATCCTGGAACCTCAAACTAACCCATTTTCCGAATGAGCGGTCTCTCCCTCCTTTTGGTCGCACTCGTTGCCCTCTGCGTCGTGTTCGGGTTACTCTATCTCGTCGCTCGCCGCATGGATAATTACGGCGTCGTGGACATTGCTTGGTCGTACGCCTTCGGCGCGCTCGCGGCGTTTTACGCGCTGCTCGGACCCGGCTGGCCAATCCGCCGCGCGCTCATCGCCACCATGGCCGTGCTGTGGAGTGCGCGGCTCGGCACCCATCTCGCCATCCGCGTGCTCGGGCATCATCCGGCGGAGGACGGTCGCTACCAGCAGCTCCGCAAAGATTGGAAAGCCAACTTCGCCGTCAAGATGGCCGGCTTTTTCCAGATGCAGGCCATGTCCGTCGTGCTGCTCGGCGCCGCATTTTTGGTCGTCTGCCTCAACCCCGCCCCAGCCCTTTCCCCGTTTGAAATCGCGGGCGCCACCCTCTGGCTGGTGGCCCTCTCGGGCGAGGCTGTCTCCGACGCCCAGCTCGCGGCCTTCAAGCGGAAGGCCGCCAACAAGGGCAAGGTCTGCGACGTCGGCCTGTGGCATTACAGCCGGCATCCGAATTACTTCTTTGAGTGGCTCATCTGGGTGGCCTTCTTCGTCTTCGCCCTCGGTTCCCCGTGGGGCTGGGTCGGTTTTATCGGTCCCGCCAGCATCCTTTACCTGCTGCTGCGCGTAACAGGCATACCCATGACCGAGGAACAAAGCCTGCGCAGCCGCGGCGACGCGTATCGTCGCTACCAAAAAACCACGAGCGCGTTCGTGCAGTGGTTTCCGCGACCGTAGCGGGTAGCGGACATCCGAACCCGTCCTTGCTCACGCTTCATGCGCTGGAGCTAGCCTGCACTCGGATATTACTCAGTACCCACCTCGTCCATCCCCTCATCCCTCGCTGGAATTCCCACTCACAACTCTCTTCCCGCTACTCGCTCCTTTCAGCCCATGCTCGACCGCCTCCTCGAAAAAAACCTCCTGCCCGACTGGCTGGTTCGCGTGGGTATCCGTCGGCTACTCGCCCAGCGCATCCGCGAGGAATCCGCCCGCTACGATCGCGCCGCCTACGTCGCCGATCTGTCAACCCGTGCCCTCGCCGAACAGACCGACGCCGCCAACGAGCAACATTACGAGGTCGCTACGCCTTTCTATCAATTCTGCCTCGGTCAACGCCTCAAATATTCCGGCTGCCTTTACCCCACTGGCCGAGAGAAGCTTGATCAGGCCGAGGAAGCCATGCTCGCGCTCTACGCCGAGCGCGCCCAGCTCGTCGACGGTCAGGCCATTCTCGAGCTCGGCTGCGGCTGGGGCTCCCTCGCCCTCTACAACGCCGCGCGTTTTCCGAATTCCAAGATCACCGCCATCTCGAATTCCAAGACCCAGAAGGAGTTCATCGACACCGAGGCCCGCAAGCGCGGGATCACCAATCTCCGCATCATCACGAGCGATATCAACGACTTCGACATCGCGCCCGCACAGTTCGACCGCGTCGTCTCCGTCGAGATGTTCGAACACCTCAAAAACTACCAGCGCCTCTTCGCCAACATCGCCCGCTGGCTGAAACCCGGCGGTCTGCTGTTCGTCCATATTTTCACGCATACGCGGTTCTCCTACCACTTCGTCGCCCGCGACGAATCCGACTGGATGAGCCGCCATTTCTTCACCGGCGGCCAGATGCCGGCCCACGATTTGCTGCCGCAGTTTCAGGACGATCTGAAACTCGTCAGTGACTGGCAGGTGGATGGCACGCATTACCAGAAGACGGCCGAGCATTGGCTCAAGAACATGGACGCCCATCGCGACCAGATCTACCCACTCTTCATCGACACCTACGGCGCCGACCAGGCGACCAAGTGGTGGGCGTACTGGCGCGTGTTTTACCTGAGCTGCGCCGAACTGTGGGGCTACCGGGGCGGCAAAGAGTGGATCGTGAGCCACTACCTTTTCCGCAAACCCTGATCATGGCCCCATTCGCGGCTATTCGCGCCCGTCCGACCGGCGAACTTCGTTCTTCGAGCCTTTGCGCTTGGCTGCTGCCCATTTGGCTCGCTCTCACCGTCTCGCTGGCGGCCGCCGACGCTGATTCCCTGCTGCCGCGAGCCTTCGCCGCCGAGGCTAAGTTCGACACTCAGGCCGCGCTGCCGCTTTTTCTCCAGGCCAACGCGCTGCACCCCAACGACGCCGCGATTCTGCAAAAGATCTCCAAGCAATACTCCGACGCCACCGGCGACAC
>JBDTJA010000327.1:0-4599 GCA_039936075.1 Opitutaceae bacterium
GCAGCGCCGCCAGCCCCAGCAACGTCACGGGTACAAACGCTCCCGCACCCATGGCCAGTAGCGCCGCCACTCCTGCGCCAAGCCCGGCCAGCAGTCGCCATGGCGTTCGCGCCGGATCGCCGAGCAGAGCCAGCGCCGCCATTGAAAACAACAGCACGAAATAGACGGAGGATTGAAAAGCCCACAGCGCGTTCATCCACGCCACGTGCGGCAGGTAGGCCAGTACCACGCCGGCCCCCACCAACCACGCGCCCCTGACGCCCAAACCGCGCGCCAGCAAACTCGCGAGCAACGCCGCACCCAAAGCGCGCACCACCGCATTCGCGGCCAGTTGCACCAGCGGGTCCCACTGGCCGTTGGCTTGGAACAGCGCGATGTCGAGGATCCGCGTCCATAAAATGCGGTGCTCGTTGTGCGCCTTGAATAAATCCGCTGCGTGCCACGAGCCGTCCAGCCACGTGGGATAGAGCCGGTTGCCCTCTACATCCCACGCGTCCTGATACGGAATGTCCGTGCCGGCTCGCGCCACGAGGAAGAGCTGCGCCGCCAGCACAAACGCGAAGACGGCCACGGGAAGCAGCCAGCGCCGCCTGCGGGCGGGTAACGCTGCATTGCCTGCGTCCGACGTCGTCACAACGGCCGCACCCGGCGGTGCCCGCGCAGTTTCGCCCGCACGCGCGCGACGGTTTTCCAGGCGCCAAACGCCAGCGCATATTTCCAGCGCACCAAGCGTGAATTTCGCGGATTAAAATGCTTCAGGTACACCGCTTGGTTCGCATCGAAGATCGCGTTCGCCATCGCATCGTAGTCCTTCGCCACACTCAGTCCCTTCAGATGCGTGAGGCTCACGCTGCCGTCATAGAAAATCTTCCAGCCCGCCCGCGCCATGCGAATGCACAGGTCGAGGTCATCGCCATACATGAAGAACGCCTCGTCAAACACCTTTCCATCCGATGCCACCGCCATCAAGGCGCGACGCGGCGCCATCATGAACGCGCCGTTGATCGCCCCGACCTCGTACGTCCCGTCCAGCGGCCGATGCGTGAGATTGTAACCGGCGAAAAACGCGCAGCTCGGCCACGCCGCCGCCAGTCCGCTCGCGCGGCTAAACCCATCCCAGAGCGTCGGAATACTCCGCCGGCACGCGAGGTCCATTGTGCCATCCGCCAGCACCAGCCGCGGCGAAATCAACCCGATCCGTCCGTCGCCGCGCAGTCGCGCCAGACAATGGACCAGCGTCGCGACGTTACTGATGGTGTCGGGATTGAGAAACAGGACAAGTTCCCCGCGGGTTCGGGCGTAGCCGAGATTGTTCGCCCGGCCAAAGCCGAGATTTGTCTCCGGCGCGACATAGGCGACGGACGGAAATCGCGTCCGCACGATGTCACCCGTGCCCTCGCCCGGCGAGTTATCCACCACGATCACCTCGACGTCCCGGTCCTCGATCCGCCGCGGAAGAGAGGCGAGACAGGCGCCGATTTCGTTCCGCGATTTGTAAGCGACGATGATGATGGAAAGCAGCGGCGTGTTCGGCATGGACACTCCGCGACGCTGTGCGATGGTCGGGGCGAACGCAATGCCTCCCGATTCGCCCGCCTCTCCGCGCATCACGGCTCGCGAATTGCTCGTGGTCCTGATCGCCGGGCTGTTTTTTTGGGTGTCAGCCTGGACAGCGTCGAAGGACCTGCCCGCCGTGGCCGACGAAATCGCGCACATCACAGGTGGCGAGAGTTACTGGCGGTACGGCATCAACCATTTCCAGCCTGAGAACGGCTATTTCGCGATGCACTGGTCCACGCTGCCCCTGCGCTGGCACCCGCCGGTGTTTCCCGCCATGCCACCCAATCTGCCGCAAGCGCCCTCCATGATCGTGATGGGCCACCGGATGTTTTATGAATCGGGCAACAACGCGGCGGCGCTGCTCTCCGCCGGACGGGCCATGATGGCCTTGCTGGGCGTGGCCCTCGTCGGGCTGAGCTGGTGGTGGGCTCGCCAGCTGTGGGGCCGACGCGGCGGCCTGCTCACAATTCTCCTCGGCGCCACCTGCCCTACACTGCTCGCGCAGAGCGGTTTGGTGATGTCGGATGTCACGCTGAGTTTCTTTCTTTTGCTCACGGTGACGCTGTGGTGGCAATTGCTCCACGGCCTATCGGCCGGTCGCCTGCTGGGCTGCGGGCTCTCCCTCGGGACGGTGTTGTTGAGCAAGATGTCGGGCGTGTTGGTCGCACCGATGTTATTGATCCTCCTGATCGTACGCCTGTGCGAAACCGAACCCCTGGCCTGGAGCTGGGGGAAATGGCGCGGGGCGGTCCGCGCTGTGCGCCGGACAGCGCTGCTCGGTGGCGTGGCGCTCGCGGTCCCGCTCGTTGCGGCCTTTGTGCTCTGGGCGGCGTTCGGATTTCACTATTCGATGTACGTCAATTCCGCCGCGCCAAGTCCCACTCCGGAATTCACGTGGGACGCGCTGCTGCGGGAGGGAGGTCTGGTGGCCCGCGTCGTCGGTGGATTGCGCGGCGCGCATCTCCTGCCGGAAGCGTGGCTGCAGGGTCTCGCCCAAACCACCTATCACCTCGCCGGCCGTCCAGCCTTCCTGAACGGTCATACCTACACCGGGGGCTCGCTCGCTTATTTTCCCTACGCGTGGCTGGTAAAAACTCCGCTCGCACTTTTCTGCCTGATGGCGCTTGGGCTCGGTGTCGCAGTTGGCCTGGGCCGAACCAAGCCCGCGCTCGCCGCAGACCGTCCACGCACGCCGTGCCGGAACCTCGTGCTCCGCAGCGCCCCCTTGCTGGTCCTCTTTGTGGTCTACTGGGCTTTTGCTCTCACGACGCAGATTAACATCGGACAGCGTCATTTGCTGCCGATCTACGCGCCGATGCTGATCCTTGCGGGCGGCGCAGCGGGTTTGCTGACCTCCGCCTCACGCGCCGGACGCATGCTGGTCGTTGCGCTTGTAGTCTGGTTCGTCGCCACGTCCTGGTGGATTCGGCCGCACTATCTGGCGTATTTCAACGCGATCGCCGGCGGCCCGGCCAACGGTTACCATCACCTCGTCGATAGCAATGTGGACGTCGGCCAGGATCTCATCGCCCTGCAGCAATGGCTCGACACTTCCACCGCCACGCGAGGACACCCGGAGCCGGTCTTTCTGTCGTTTTTTGGGCCCGCGGATCCCCTCGCCCACGGCGTGCACGCCACGCGTTTCGCCGACGATGGATTTGATGCCCGGCCGCGCAGTTCTCCGGCACAGCTTCAAAGCGGTTTGTACTGCATCAGCGTCACGTTGTTTCAAGGGCTCTATACCTTGACGCCCGGTCCGTGGACCGCGGAACGTGAAACGCTTTACTGGCGCTTGCTCGGGATCGTGAGCACTCGGCCGCCCACCCACGCGGAAGGCATCACGTTCGAACACCTGCAGTTCGCGCGGCTGCGTCTCAGCTTGGCGGACCGCGAGCCTCTGGCGCGAGTAGGATATTCGATCCTGGTTTTCCGGCTGAGCGCGGCCGAGCTGGCGCAGGCCCTGTATGCGCCGTGGCCGGGCTCCGCGGGATCGGGCTTCAGCGAGACCACCCACTAGGCCGCGTTGAAAAAGAGTGTAGCCACGAGCGTGAGTGAGTGGAGGTAGCCGGCCACTCGCTCACGCTCGTCGCTACATCCTGTCCTTCGGCTATGCCATTTTCGACACTGTTCAAGCGCACCTTCGGTTTACGGTGATGCACGCCGCACGCCGCCTGCTCGCAGGCGCTTCACCTCGGACAAGCGCGAGCAAGCTCGCGGCCTACCGATGCTGATACCAATCGCCCGACGCAATTACTCTGTCATTGCGAGGAGCCCCGCCCGGCGGGACGACGACCGCGCCTGCCGAAGCCTTGGCGAAGGTGGAAGCAATCCAGCTGGATCGCCACGGCGCGCTTCGCGCACCTCGCGATGCCAAGGGCAAAAGCTCACGGTGATTGGTCTGAAGCGTCTGACTAAACCAAAAATGCTCAAGGGCCGGCGCTGAGCCAAGTCGAGAGGTGAGCCGAGTCGGTGGATGTTCAGCGTGGACACACTGGAACGCATCGTATTGCTAGGGATCAACCCATGCCCGCAGATTCGCCGCTCATCAGCGTCATCGTTGTCTGTAAAGATCCCGGTTTACAGCTCCGGGAAGCCCTCGCGAGCGTGTGGGCCCAAACGTCGCTGGTGGTGGAAATCATCGTCGTGGATGGCGGCTCGGAGGACGGCTCGCGCGTGTGGCTCGCGTCCCAGCGCGCCAAACTCGGCACCCTGATCATGGAACCCGACAGGGGCATCTACGATGCGATGAACAAGGGGGTGGCGGCCGCCAAGGGCGACTGGGTGTTTTTCCTCGGTGCGGACGACCGCCTTTGCCACGACGCCGTGCTGAACCGCTTGCAGGGCAACCTGCGGCAGACCACGGCCGGCGTGGCGGTGGGTGAGGTCGCCTTCACGGACGGGCGCATTTACCGCCTGGTGCCGAAGCCCGACCCCATCGCGCGCAATTTCGTGCATCATCAGGGGGCATTTTATCGCCGGACGATGTTTGCGGAGCATGGCAATTTCGACAGCACGCTCGAGGTCATGGGCGATTACGAC
>JBDTJA010000328.1:0-18640 GCA_039936075.1 Opitutaceae bacterium
CCGCAGCGGTCGTCGTGACAGTCCAGCCTGGGAAAGTGAGCACGGGCACGGGAATGAAGGGCTCGCCGGCGGTGTCACGCAGCCAGTTGCCGAGCCAGGCCGCGCGCTGGCGGGCCTGTTCGAGTCCGTAGATATCCTCGCCCCACGGGAAAATCAGCTGTGCGCCATCGAAGGTGATTTCATCCGGGCGACGGCCAGGTTGGGCGCGGCCGGCGCGGCGGGTTTTGGTTTCGATCGCGAAAACGCCAGTTGGGGCGACGATCACATGATCGAGATTGAACGAGGCGGCGGGGACGTCGTGAAAAATCCGGCAGCCCTCGGCGATGAGCGGAAGCAGGGACTCGGCGACGATTTTCTCACCGAGCAGCCCGATGTGGCAGTCGCGGCGCAGCGTGAATTTTTCGAGCATCCAGCGGCCGCAGAAATAAAGCGTGAGGAGGAACAGCCCGAATGCGCCGAACATGATGGGCGTGCGGTCATTTTCAGGCGCATTCAGGGCAAACATGAGTCCGCCCACGAACACCCCCATCGGCAGAAAAGCGGCGCCGAACGCGTGGAGGAGCAGAGCGTCATCGAGCCGCTGCAGTCGCCAGCGCAAGGATTCACCCGGGCCGCGGAGGAGTTTCGGCGCAAGAGGCGGGCGTTCACGGCGACGGTTGGTGCGGAAGAGCCAGAGCGCGGCGAGGCAAAGGGCATAAGCGACGAGGTAGAGCGCGAGGGCGAGAAGCATGAAAGAGCATCAGAGCAGGCCGATCCACGTGGCAAACGCTTTGAAGCGGGCGGGCGGCGCTCATGACTTGGGGCCGGACTGATCCGAATTGTTTTCGTCGGCGCCGGCTTTGAGAATGAGGAGAGCGAGCAAGAAGAGATACCAGAGCATGGTGGGGAGGTTGGGCGGTGAAGGTTAGGCGGCGCGTTGGGTGCCGACGGTGGCGGCGGGAACGGCACGGTATGCGACGAGCCATGCTGGGCCGGGTCCTTGACCGCGGACAGCGGTGTCCTGGCGATGGGTCGCGCCGGTGAACCGCTCGATCACGGCCTCGATCCGGTTCCAGAAATCCACGCGCTCGAGCGTGGGGTTCATAAAGTTCGTGATCGGGCAGTAGTAGGTGTTCTTTGGGTCGGAGTGATGGATGCCGTGATGACGCGGCGTCTGGAGGATTTTCCAGTCCTGAAGGGCCGAGATGATCCGGCCGTTTTCCTTGCGGGTGCGGTGTGACCATTTGTGGATCTCGTTGGCGTTGATGCTGAGAACCGCGAACAGCGCGAGCTGCCAGGAAAGGAAGCCCAACGGGCATGCGACGAGGATCATCCCGAGGCCGACAAGCACGAGGTCCCACGAACTCTGCCACCAAGTGAGGTGGGTGAAGAAGCGCGGATGGTGGTGATGGACGATGTTGGGCCGGATAAAGAGCGGACCGACGATGGGGGTGCCCTCGGTGAAGTAGGCGTCTTCCGCCCAATGGATTGCGCCGGCGATAAAGTCGGCGAGGGCGGTGACGAGCACGATTTGGGCGGCGATGCTGAGGCTGGAGAGGATGAAGCTCATGGACGGTGTGGGTTGGATTGTTTTGGTTCGGGCCGGTGTAGCCGGTGCGTGACCAGAATATTCGAAACGCGAGGAAGCCGTGAGTTGATAAGTCTGATGGCGGGTATCGTTTTAAATAATGGCTCGGAAAACGGCGTTGCAGCGGGGGCCTACAGCGGGTTTTATGGCTTGGGATGAACGTCCATCACCTCGAGCTGTTCTACTACGTGGCGAAACACGGGGGCATCAGTGCGGCGGTCCGGCGGATTCCCTACGGCATCCAGCAGCCGGCAGTGAGTGGCCAGATGGGCAAGCTGGAGCAACAGGTCGGGACGAAGCTTTTTGAGCGCAATCCGTTCCGGCTGACGCCGGCGGGGGATAAGCTTTACGCGCACGTACAGCCGTTTTTCGAAAACCTTGGTGAGATCGCCTCGGCGCTGGGCGGGGAGGCCGAACCGACGTTGCGGCTCGGTGGGGCGGAACTCGTGCTAAGGGATCATATGCCACAGGTGATGCAACGCGTGCGGGCGCTGCATCCGCGGATGAAGCTCAGCCTGCACTCCGGTCATCAGGCGCAGCTGGCGGCCATGCTGCACGAACGGCAGATCGATCTGGCGATCGGTCCAGTCGAGGCCAAGCCGCCTGCGCGACTCCGACAGCTCCGGCTCACTTGCATCCCACTCGTGATGTTGGTGCCCCGCGACCGGCCGTGGAAACGCGTGTCCGAGCTTTGGGCGCTCAAGAACATCACGGAGCCCTTGATCGGGTTGTCGGCGGCTACGAGCGTCATGCAGCATTTTCAGCAGGGCTTGAAAAGCCGCGGCGTGAAATGGCCCCAGACGATGGAGGCAACGTCCGTCGAGCTGGTCACACGGTATGTGGCGACGGGCGACGGCTGCGGCGTGAATCTGGAAATTCCCGCGATTAACCGGCACCGCAATGTGCGGGTGATGAAGCTGACCGGGTTTGCGCCTTTGACGATGGGCCTGCTCTGGCGGGGCGAGCCGTCACTACTCGTGCGCACCGCGATTGAGTGCGTGCGCAACTATTCGCACGACATGTGGCCGGATTGGGCGGTGGCGGACAAGCTGGCCTGAGCGGCACGGTTACTTGGGCGGCTTGGCTGCGGACTTCGAGGCCTCGGCGGCGTCGATTTCCTTGCCCACCATCTCGATGTCGAGGAGGTCGCCGAAGCGGCGCTTTTTTTCGATCCGCTCATAGATCGCAGCGGCGCGTTCATCGTAACTCTTGGAATCAAACGGCACGAATGGAAGTTTGCCGAGCAACGGGATGGACTTCCACGCATCGGCGAGCGTAAAAGCGTTAAGTGTGCGATCGAGATTGTTCTGCGGTCCCATGTAGCGCAGCGCCATGGCGTGCTCGCGGCCTTTTTCGGTAATGACGTCCTCGTCGCGAATCGGGCGTTGCTCACGGACGATATACGTCGGCAGGCGCACGATAATGTTGCGGGGCCGATCGGCGGTGGGCGCGGCCACCGTGGGGGCCTCGATTTTTGGCGGAGCGAATCTCGGCGGTGCGCCGGAGAAGAGTTTCTCGAGCTGAGCAGAAACGGGAGGTTCGTCAGGAATGACCGGTACCGTCGCAGCGGTGGGAGTTGGCGATGGAGGCGCCGCGGGTGGAGAGGCGGTTTGAGCTCCCAGCATCGAGCTAAAAATTACCGCCAAGGGAAGGAGGCGGAGGAACTGGGCGGGGCCTGCCATGCGAGAAGGGAAATGGAAGCGGGAGAGCCGTTCCGTTTGATTGCGCGGCGGATCGCTATTGGGCGGGCGTCAGCCGGATTTCAGAGAATTGAATGCCGCCGTCGGAAAACAAGGTCTGGTTTTTCTTGGCGAGATTAAGCCGGTCGGCCTGGAGGCGAAGCGTGAACGTGCCCGCGCGCGTGAACGTGAGCCGGCCGAAACGCGTGGCAATTTGCGGGAAGTAGGCGGACCGCAGGCCGGGAAGCACGGATTCGCGGATGGTTTTGTGGCGGAGCGAGCGTCCGGCGCAGTCCACCCGCAGCGTGTGGCCGCCGCTCCATGGCTCGAGGTGCTGGTGGGTGGTGACGATAGTGACCTCGTACGTGCCTGGTTGCAGCACGGTAAAACGCCACTCGAGCCAGTCGTGGGTGTTACGCCAGTTTTCGGTGAGGCCGTTGCCACCCATGCGCATCGCGGCAGCCTTTGCATCGGAGCCGACTCGGGCCAACGGGCCGATCAACGTGATCGCATGGTCCGGCTGTTGCAGTGTGAGCGGTTCGACGGCGGCCAGGGCCGCGAGCTGCACAGCGACGACGGTCGCGGGCTTCGTGAAGCGCAGACCGGTGAAATCAATCGTGAGGACGGAGGTGTCGGTGACAGCGACGGTCGTTTGACGAAAGGCGTATTTCTTTCGCGGAGCCGCCAGAGCGCTGACGGCGGTGACCCGCGTGCGGAGCCCGTGCAGTTGGAAGTGGCGCGGGGGCTTGATGAAAAAATGAAAGTAAAGCGTCCGGCCCTTGGTCGTGATGCGACCCCAGGGAAACTCATAGCGAAAAGGACTGGGTGAGGCGCCGTGAATGGCGGCCCCGTTCACGCGCAACCACGCGCCGATCGCGCGGAGACGCTGCACGCTGGGTGCGGGCACGCGGCCGTCAGCGTCCGGGCCGATGTTGAGCAGGTAGTTCGAACCCTTGCTCGTGAGATCCACGAGCGTGGTGATCAAATTGGCGGCGGATTTCCACTCGTGGTCATGTTTTTTGAAACCCCAGGTGTGATTGAGCGTAGCGCACGTTTCCCAATCACCCTTGAGACGACCGGGCGGCAGGAAATTGTCGCGGGGCAGGTTGTAGTCGCCGAGCCCGTGGCCGATACGGCCGGAGACGAGGCAATGCGGCTGGAGGCGCTTGACGTGACGGCGGATCGTCGCGCTTTGCGCACGTGAGAGGGTGAGGGGCGTGTCGAACCAGACCATGCCGACGGGGCCGTAGCGCGTGAGCAACTCTGTGAGCTGCGGCAGAACTTTTTCCCGCAGGTAGCGGTCGGGATTCTTCTTCTCCTTGACGTAATCCCAGTCATTCCACGCGCCATCCGGGTGATGCCAGTCGAGGTCCTGCGAATAATAGAAGCAGAGCCGGACGCCTTGGCGGCGGCACTCGCGCGCGAGATCGGCGATTGGGTCGTGATGCCAGGGCGTGGCGTCGACGACGTTGTAAGGGTTAACGGTCGAATGATACATCGCGAAGCCGTCGTGGTGCTTCGTGGTGACCACGAGGTAGCCCATGCCGGCCTCGCGCGCGAGGCGGACGATACCGGCCGGGTCCCAATGGCGGGGATGAAATTTCGCCGCGAGCTTCGCGTAGGTGGCGACGGGGATTTTTTCGCGAAACATCAGCCACTCGCCGATGTAGGGCACGCGTTTGCCGTGCCAGACGCCGGCGGGGATCGCGTAGAGGCCCCAGTGAATGAAGAGGCCGAAGCGCGCCTCGCGCCACCAGGCAAGTTCATCGCGACCCGAGGGCCGGCGGCGGTTGAGACGTTTGACGGCGGAGATATCTACGGCACGCATGGGCTACCGCTCAGGACGGCGAGCGAGCCGGGTCCGGGCAACTGCTTTCTTTGCTGCGGCCCGGTTCTTTCGGCGCGTGAGATTGGACGCAGATTGGTGGCTGGCGGAGTTTGTCCCGTGACTTGAGCCCGCGTTCACGAGTCGGGACATCGGTGCCCAGGTGGTCCCTTACGCGGCCGCGAGGAGCGGCGGCATGGGACAGTCGAGCGCAGAGGCGATGGCGCGGAGCAATTCGGCCTCGGCGATGAGGATAGCGCCGTCGGCACCCACGATGTGGGCGCTGGCGATGAGGAGGCGCTGCTTGATCGGACCGCTGGCGGTGGCGAGCTTGTCGAGGGCCGCATCGAGCTGGACGAAATCGCAGGCGGCGGGTGCGAGCAGGGTGAGTTTGCCATCAAGGAGCTTCAACTGATCGGCGCCGGCAGTGAATGCCGCGGTCGCGTCGAGATCGCCATTGCTGGCGGTGTGGGCGATCGCGGAGAGGACGACGTTGATTTCGTTCACGACGGCGTTGAATGAATAGATCTGCACGACGGCGGCGCCGGGTTTCTCGCCGAGGGCGAGCGTGCGGGTCAGGATTTTCTGCAGTGCAAATTCGAAAGTGGAGATCTTTCCGTCCGCGTGAACGAGCTCGTCGAGCGTGTCGAGGCACGGCGCGAGCATCGCGGGCGGGAGATTGCGCAGGGCGGGCAGGGCGAGTTGGAGCAACGGAAGTCTGTGTTCCGGCCCGAGGGCGCGGAGGGCGGGTTCGAGCTCGCCGAGCGTACGGCGGGCGTCGGCGCCGGCCTTGCTCGCGACCAAGTTGCGCTGGCGCTCGCGGACGGCGTCATCGCCGTCGAGCAGAAGGCCATACAGCAGCACGGCCGCTTCGGTGGGCGAGCGCGCGGCGTCCCGGAGGCGCGGCGGCACGGCGGCGAGGAGGTTTTCGGCGTGGGCGATATTGGCCGGGGCAAGGGTGCCGATGGTCGCGATGATGCTGAGGGGGTTGAGAAGCGGCGGAGTGGAGATTTTCGGCTTGGCCGGGCTGACGGATCCGGGCGGGAAGCCCGCCGTCCGGAAGGATTCGTGAGCGACATCCACGACCTCCGGCGGCGTAAACATCTGGCCATCGAACTGGGGATCTATGGCTCGAATGCGTTGACTCAGCGGCGGATGGGTGGCCCAGAAACCACCAAAATTGGACTCGAAGGCTTGCGCGAAAAAGAAATGGCCGATGGTGGAGCTCTTGTTGGACTCGAGGGAGGAGCCGAGGGCAAACCCTCCGATTTTCTTCAGGGCGCCGGTCAGGCCGCTGGGATTGCGAGTGAACTGCACGGACGCGGCGTCGGCGAGGAACTCACGCTGGCGGGAGACCGCGGCTTGGATAAGCTTGCCGAAGAAATAACCGACATAGCCGAGGATCAGCAGGGTGAGGCCGATGGCGCCGATCGCGACAACTGCGCCGCCGGAGTTCTTGCTGTCTCCACTCCGGATGCGTCCACGCATCATCGCCCAAAGTATCCCCCGGCCGGCGAGGCCAATAACGAGGATGCCGAAGACGAGGGCACTCAACTTGAGATTGAGCCGCATGTCGCCATTGAGGATGTGGCTGAACTCGTGGCCGATGACGCCCTGGAGTTCATCGCGGGTAAGTTTGTCGAGGGTTCCCCGGGTCACACTGACGACGGCGTCACTGGTGGTGAGGCCGGCGGCGAAAGCGTTGATGCCGGGTTCACTGTCCAGTACGTAAACCGCCGGCATCGTGATGCCGGAGGCAATGGCCATTTCCTCGACGACATTGAGCAGCTTCCGTTCGCGCAATTCGGTGGTGTGCGGATCCACGCGGCGGCCACCGACGCTCTCGGCCACGGCTGCACCGCCGCCAGAAAATTCATGCCACTTGACGAGCGAGGCGAGGCCCACGACCAGCAGCGTGACCAGGGTCACGCCACCCAGAACCTGGGGCTGCCAGAGCGGGACCGGCTGCCGCGTGGGCGTCGCGTAGTCGGCGTAGCGGCGCTGACGATTGCTGCTATAGTTGGAAGCCTGAGCGAAGAGGAAGATCGACGCGAAGTAACCGCCCGCGACGGTGCCGATCACGGCGAGGGTGAACAGGGCGACAAGACGCGTGGTGCGTTGCTTGGCGCGAGCCTGGGCTTCGAAGAAATCCATTGCCTGAGATTCGAGCAGACAGGGGACGGCGAGTCGACTGCGTGTCGCCAACCGGCTCGTCAGCCCGGTGTCGCGACGACGGCGGTGCCGTAACAGAGCACCTCGGTCACGCCCGCCGAAAGCTCGGTGGCATCGTAGCGCAGACCGATGATGGCGTTCGCGCCGAGTTGGGAGGCGTGCTGGCACATCCGTTCAAAGGCATCCTGGCGAGCGTGCTCGCAAAGTTCCGTGTAGAGCGTGATGTCGCCGCCAAAGATCGTCTGGATGCTCGCACCGATATTGCCGATGACGGAGCGCGAACGGACGACAATGCCGCGGACGGTGCCAAGTTCCCGGGTGATTTGGAACCCGGTGAGCGAAAAAGCAGTCGTGTTATACACGGCGAGGGAAGGGAGCAGGGTCGATCAAGCGAAGCTGACCTTGGGCGCGTTGCGCTCGGTCGGGTCCTCGATCTTAAAGAGCTCGGCGGGCAGGAAGCCGAACGTGCCGGCGAACACAACACTGGGGAAGGTTTCGCGGGTCGTGTTGTAGGTCATAACGCTGTCGTTGTACGCCTGACGGGCGAACGAGACCTTATTTTCCGTGGAGGTGAGCTCCTCGGTGAGTTGCATCATATTCTGGTTGGCCTTGAGGTCAGGGTACTGTTCGGAGACGACCATCAGGCGGGACAGAGCGCCACCCAAGCCCGACTCGGCGGAGACGAGACCCTTCATGGCGTTGGCATCGGCCGGATTGGCGGCGGCCGATTGCGAAGCCGCGAGGGCGATGTTGCGGGCCTTGATGACGGCCTCGAGCGTCGAGCTCTCGTGCTTCATGTAGCCCTTCGCGACTTCGACCAGGTTGGGGATGAGATCGTAGCGGCGCTTAAGCTGGACGTCGATCTGGGCGAACGCGTTTTTGAAGCGGTTGCGAAGGGCGACGAGGGAATTATAAATGCCCATGACCCACAGGCCGAGGACAACGACGATGCCAAGCAGGACGAGGAGAACGATCAGGACGAGGCTCATGGTGAGGTAGGTTGGAGGATTGGAAAAGTAACGAAGATGATTTGGCGGAGGGAACTCTGGCGCGCCAGCCGGAACTTATTACAACGCGGTTGATTGTTTCCAAGGCCCGCGGCAACCTGACTGCGCTCGCATGCATTTCCGAATCTTTCCCGTCCTGCTGCTGGCGGTCGCCACGACCCTGCGCGCGCAGGCGCCGCTCAACGCCCCCGTCCCATTGGTCAAAACCCTGCGCGTGGCTTCGCCGGGCGAGTCGGCGCTTAAACTCGCCGCGGCGGATCGCGCGGCCGAGATGGGCTTTCCGGCCATCGCGGCGGAATTATATCGTCAGCTATTAGACGGGCCCAACGCGGACCGGGCGCGACTGACCCTCGGTTTGGTGACGGCGTTATTGGATGACGGCCGCGCGGCCGACGCCGAGCACGCGCTGCAAGGCTTCGTCGGGCTGCGTGGAAGCGCATGGCACCTGCGCGCGGGGCTCGCGGCGATGCAATTGCGCAAAGTGGAGGCCGCCCGCGCGGAAATGACCGCCATCAAGGCGGAGGATGTCGCGGTGGCGGATCGGGCGTGGTATTTTTATCTGGAAGGTTTGCTGGCGGATGCCGCGAACGATGTAAACGCAGCCAAGGATTTCTATCAGCAGGCCGAAAGCGCGGCGGGAACCAGTTTGGCGCGCGCACGCTTTGTCCTCGCACGCGAACAGGCACGGCTGCGGCTTGGGTCGGTCACGGAGGCGGAAGCCGAGACCCAGCGCAAGAACTTGGAGCAGTTTCAAGGTCGCAAGATCGGCTACGGCATCGCCCGCACCTACGCGGCGATGCTGGATGCGCTCGGGCGGAAAAGCGAGGCGATCGCCCTGCTGCAGCGGCAACTGGCCACCATGCCGGCGGACGAACGCGATGAGTTGGACAGCACGCGATTGGTCATGGGATTGATTGCCGGCGCGGGAGAAGGAGCGGGCCGCGCGGCACTCAACGACCTGTTGCGCGACGGTGCGGACCGCGACAAGCAGCGCGTCGCGCTGCAGTTGCTCGCGCGCGCCTCGAGCCGCGAACCGGCGCGCACGGAATTTCGCAAGAAGCTGGACGGCCTGATTGACCTGCCGTCGGCGCATCCCATCTTAGAGGACCTGCTGCTGTTCCGGGCGGAACTGGCCCTGACCGATAAGAATTATGCCCAAGCCGAGGATGATGCGCGGGCGGTGCTGCAAAAGTTTCCCGGCTCACCGCTCAAGGCTCACGCGCTGGGGGTGCTTACCGGCTCGGCATGGGCGCAGCTGCGTTATCGCACGGCGGCGGACAACGCGGCGAAAGCGCGGGCCGAGCTGCCGCCGGGGCCCGAGCATGCGCAACTCGGCGTGCTGGTGGCCGAAGCGTGGTTCCGTGCGCGGGATTTCCGCAGTGCGGCCGATGCCTATGCGGCGACGTTGCGGGAACCGCCGGCTGGCGTGAAGCCGGGTGACCTGATGTTTCAGCGCGTGCTCGCGGAAATAGACGCCGGCTCACTCGACACGGCGCAGACCGTGCTCGACGAATTGGCGAAGGATCCATCGTTCGACGCGGTGAACCGCTGGCAGGCGGAATGGAATCTCGCGCGGGCGTTGCAGACGCATGACCAGACGAAGGCCGCCTACGATCGCGTCAACCGGCTGCTCGACAGCTCGCGGCTGATTCCGGGACAGCTGCCGCCAGAGTTGCAGGCACGCATGGCGTGGCTGCAGGCGCGCCTCTCGCTTGAAGCCGGTCAGCCGGAGCAAACCTTAAAATTGGTGGATGCCCTGCCTGCGAAGCTCGAGGGAGTCGCGGCTGATTTGAAGAGCGAGATGCAGAGCACGGGTGCCCTGCTCAAGGGGGAGGCGAGCTTTGCGTTGGGGCGTGAAACGGAAGCGCTGGATCTGCTAAAAAAATTGCGCGTGGATTTTCCGCGATCCGACGCAGCAGTGTATTCTTATTTCGACGAGGCGGAACATTATGCGAAGCAGGACAAGACGGTGGAAGCCCAGCAGTTGCTGACGAAATTGGCGGACGAGTTTCCGGATAACAGTTATGCGCCTTACGCGCTTTACCAGGCTGCACTCCAGGCGGAACGCCGTGGACAGGATGCGAATTTCGCGGAGGCCAACCGATTGATCGAGGATCTCGTGAAAAAGTATCCCTCGAGCGACTTGGTGTTTTACGCGCGGCTCAAGCAGGGCGATCTGTTGCGAAAACTGAACCAGTTCCCGCAGGCGCAGCAGGTCTATGAGTCGCTGGTGAACAATTACTCCAACCACAAGGATGTGATCCTCGCGCAGCTCGCCCTGGCGGAGTGCCATAATGCGCAGTCGGCGAACGATCCGGCGCAGGCGGAACGCGCGATCGTGCTCTTCGAGCACCTGCGCGATCGCGTGGACGCGCCGGTGGACGTGCGTGTCGAGGCCGGCTACAATCTCGGCAATCTCTTCGCGCGGCGCGGCGAACTGACGCGGGCGGAGGCGGTTTGGTGGAAGGACGTGGTCGACGAGTTTCTCGTCAAGGACCCGGCGCTGGCCGCGCAGTTGGGAGCGAAGGGCCGCTACTGGATGGCGCGCTCACTCCTTGAGCTCGGTGCGTTGTTCGAACGCCAGGAGAAACTCGAGCAGGCCAAGGAGGCGTGGCTGCTGATTATCTCGTCTCATCTGGGGCCGGGCGAGGAACTCGCGAAAGCGCGGCTCGCGCGCTTCAATCTGCCGGAGGCGAAGCCATGAGTCGCCGGGCAGTCGAGCTTTCGGGTTTACGCCCGGGAATGAACCCAGTCTAACTCCCGCCCACAATGTCCGTTTTTGATTTCAGTCTTTTCGCCAAGGGCGGCCCGATCATGTGGGTGCTACTCGCGCTCGGATTGTTGTGCCTGATGCTCGTCATCGAGCGCACGCTCTTCCTGCACAAGGGACAGATCCGCTCCACGGCGTTCATCGGCGGCATCAAGAACATCCTCGCCAAGCGCCGCATCGTTGAGGCGCTCACCGTGTGCGAAGAAACTCCCGGCCCGGTGGCAGCGGTCGTGAAGGCCGCATTGCTGCATGCGGACGATGACGCCGACTCGATGCGTTTTCACGTGCAGGAAGCCGCGATCGTCGAGCTGCCGGCATTGGAACGCCGGCTCGGTAGTATTGCGGCGATTGCGCAGGCGGCGCCGCTGGTCGGCCTGCTTGGGACGGTGCTCGGATTCATCACGACCTTCATCGCTTTCGAGAAGGATTACGCCACGGCCAGTGTGCTCGCGAAGGGCATGTGGCAGGCGCTGCTCTGCACGGCGGGCGGCCTGATGCTCGCGATTCCGGCCCATCTCGCGCATCATTTCCTGAGCGGCCGTGTGCGCGCCATCGTGCGTGACGTGGAGTGGGCGGGAAATGAAATCATGAAATACCTGCTCACGGATTACCGCACGGGCACGGGGGAGGCGGGGGAGAAAAAATGATCACGCGTCCACTCGATCTCGCTGCGAGGTTGCGGCCGGAGCCGCGCGGCTTCGACGCGCTGTTTTATGTTAACGTTGGCGTGCTCACGCTGTTCTTCCTGATGTTCGGCTCCCGTTTCGTGCTCGCGCCGGGCTTGGGCGTGGATTTCACGCTGCCAACGATGGCGGGCGCGTTGCCCGGGGCGATGACGACCAGCACGATCAGCGTGAAGAACTCCGGGACGATTTTTGCGGATGGCCTGCTCAGCATGCCCCAGCTGCGCGAGTGGCTGAAAGTGGAGGCGAAGAAAACCAAGCATCCCTCTCTTCTCGTACGCATGAGCTCAGGGGTGCCGGTCTCGGTGCAAAACGAAATCGTCAGCGCCGCGCGCGAAGCGGGATTTGGCTCCAATATCACCTTGGCGGCGGAAGAACCTGCGACCCGTGCGACGCTGGGACCCTGACCAAATGAATTCCGCCGGAGGCCGGTCTTACCGATGGATTTTCGCGACGGTTGGGGCTGTCGTGGTGCTGGTGGGAGTCGCGGTGCTCTTTCGGGCTCCAAATGACCGCGCGCGGGTGGGCGTCCTGAAGCTGGCCCCCACGCCAGGGGACGCGGTCAAACTGGTGAGCCTGCGGAAGAATGATGCTGCGCTCACGGACCCGACGCCGCTGTTTCTGCCAACGGAGTGGAATGCAGGGCAGAATGCCCTGCCGGCGAACACTCAGCGTGAACCGGGCGGATCCTTTCAAGGTTATCCGGCGAAACTGATATTTGCTGAAACTGAACTTAAGTTGAACTTCCCGTCGGCCGTCACGGTCCCGGCCCGACCGGCCGACGCCTTGGCTTCAGATCGATCGAATCTCTTGTTTTTAGGGGTGGCCCAGACAGACCCTGCCATCACCCAATTGGTTTACAGGAGTGGGTTTATAGAAATATTGGAGGCGCATAGCGGCCAGAGAGTGATGGCGCAGCCTCTGTCCGATGCCCGACCGCCCAGCGGGGTCTGGCAGCCCATGGAATTTTTGCTGGCTGTGGACGCGATGGGGCTGGTGGGACCGCCGACTCTGACCGAGAGTTCACGGGTGGCGGCGGTGGACGGTTATTTCGAGAATTACCTCGTAAAAACACTGCACGCTGGTCAACGACTGCCCCCTGGTTTCTATCGGGTCTGCATTGGCCCCTAGTTTTCTTCCGAGAAAGTGTAGTTTGCTGTTGACGGACAAATTTTCGGCCAGCACTTTCTACCCTCTTTTTCGTTTTTTGACCCTCCCTTGGTCTGCCCAGATAGCTCAGTTGGCAGAGCACGTCCTTGGTAAGGACGAGGTCGTCGGTTCAAATCCGATTCTGGGCTCCAAGGTCAACGTCGCCGACTTCTGCGACGTAAAAATAGGGGTCAAATTAGACAGTCTAAACCGTTAACGCTCAAACTCCACATGGCTAAAGCAACATTCGAACGCACAAAACCGCACGTCAACGTCGGCACCATCGGTCACGTCGATCATGGTAAAACCACCACGACTACGGCAATCCTCGCCGTCCAGGCCCGCAAAGGTCTGGCCGAGGTCAAATCCTACGCGGACATCGCGAAGGGCGGCACCGTGCGTGATGCTTCCAAGATCGTCACAATTTCGGTCGCCCACGTGGAATATCAGACCGAGAAGCGTCACTATGCCCACGTCGACTGCCCCGGCCACGCCGATTTCGTCAAAAACATGATCACGGGTGCCGCCCAGATGGACGGCGCGATCCTCGTCGTGTCGGCCGCGGACGGTCCGATGCCGCAGACCCGTGAGCACATCCTCCTCGCCCGTCAAGTGGGCGTGCCGAAGATCGTGGTGTTCCTTAACAAGGTCGACCTCATCGACGACGCCGAGCTCCTCGACCTCGTCGAGATGGAGATCCGTGAGCTTCTCACGAAGTATCAGTTCGACGGCGATAAAGCCGTGATCGTCCGTGGTTCCGCCACGGCCGCGCTGGACAACAAGCCCGAGGGCAACGCTGCTATTACGGCACTCATGGACGCGATCGACTCCGAAATCCCGGAGCCGGCCCGCGAACTGGACAAGCCGTTCCTGATGTCGGTTGAGGACGTTTTCTCCATCACCGGCCGCGGCACCGTCGCGACCGGCCGTATCGAGCGCGGCATCGTCAAGGTGAACGACACTGTCGAGATCATCGGCCTCAAGGACACGTCCTCGACCGTCGTGACCGGCATCGAAATGTTCCGCAAGCTGCTCGATAGCGGCCAAGCCGGTGATAACGTTGGCATCCTCCTGCGCGGTATCGAAAAAGAAGGAATTGAGCGCGGCCAGGTCCTCGCGGCCCCGAAGTCGATTACCCCGCACAAGAAGGCCAAGGCTGAGATCTACGTCCTCTCGAAGGACGAAGGTGGCCGCCACACGCCGTTCTTCAACGGCTATCGCCCCCAGTTCTACTTCCGCACAACGGACGTGACCGGTATCGTCAACCTGCCGAAGGGCGTGGAGATGATCATGCCGGGCGACAATATCGCGGTCGAAATTGACCTGATCGTCCCGATTGCCATGGAGAAGACGCAGAAATTCGCCATCCGCGAAGGCGGCCGCACCATCGGTGCCGGTCGTATCTCGGAGATCATCGAATAAGCCGCTCTTCCACCCTCCAACTCGGCTCTGCCGAGGTCTCGTCACCGGGGCCTCGGCTGCGTCGTCTAAATAAGCTCCTCACAGGCGTGTAGCTCAATTGGTAGAGTAGCGGTCTCCAAAACCGTTGGTTGGGGGTTCGATTCCCTCCGCGCCTGCCAAATTCCTGCCCATGAAAAACCCGTTCAGCAGCACCCGCATCTTTGCCGTCGAGATCATTGACGAGCTCAAGAAAGCCACGTGGCCGACGATGACTGAGCTGCGCGATTCCACCGTCGTGGTGATCCTCGCTTCGGTGATCCTGGGTGTGTTCACCTCGATCAGCGATCTCTCCCTCTATGAATTCGTGAATCTGTTCACGAGATTGGTCAGCTAACGCGCACCATGTCCACTTCCACTCCCACCGCTGCCCCCGATACTGCCCAGTGGTTTGCCCTGCACACGCTCTCCGGCCAGGAGAACAAGGTGAAGAACTACATTGAGAAGTTCAAAAAAGCCGAGGAGCTGGATGACGCCATTTTCGAAGTGCTGCTCCCGACCGAGGTGGTGTCGGAAGTGAAGGCCGGCAAGAAGAGCACGAAGGTGCGCAAGCTCTACCCGGGCTATGTGTTCATCCAGATGGTGCTGTTCGGCGAGGACAAGAAGCTGATCAACAAGCCCTGGTACTTCGTGAAGGAAGTTTCCGGTGTAATCGGTTTCGTCGGCGGTGAACACCCTGCGGCTCTCCGTCAGACTGAGATCGACGAGATTCGCGCCCGCATCGAGGCGGCCAACGGCAAGGAAGTGCCGAAGGTCCAGTACAGTATCGGCGAGGAAGTCAAAATCAACGACGGCGCGTTCGCGAGTCTCACCGGCCGGATTGACGAAATCGATCCCGACCGGGGTAAGCTCAAGGTTTCCGTCTCCATTTTCGGCCGTTTCACCCCGGTCGAGCTCGAATACTGGCAGGTCTCGCGCGTCACCGAATGATGCACCGCCTGCCGCCCACTTTTAACTAAACACCCGTCCCACTTACTCCCATGGCCAAGAAGATCCAAGGTTACATCCGTCTCCAGTTGCCTGCCGGTGCCGCCAATCCGGCACCCCCGGTTGGTCCCGCGCTTGGCGCGCAGGGCGTCAACATCATGGCGTTCTGCAAAGACTTCAACGCTCGCACGAAGGACCAAAACGGCATGATCTTGCCGGTGGTCATCACGGTTTTCACCGACAAAAGCTTCACCTTTATCCTCAAGTCGCCCCCGGCTTCGGTCCTCCTCAAGAAGGCCGCCAACATCGCCAGCGGCTCCGCCAAGCCCAACCAGGATAAGGTCGGCAAGGTCACGAAGAAACAGCTTCTCGAGATCTACAACCTGAAGAAGGCCGATCTCAACGCTCGCACGCCCGAGGCCGGCATCAAGGTCATCGCCGGCACCGCCCGTAACATGGGCATCGACGTCATCGATTAATTTTTCAGTCCACTACAATCCAACTCAACGCGGGAGTTCCACCCGGAACGTACGCACCGCAAGGAGTCCTCAATGCCCAAAGCCCATAGCAAACGTTACGCCAGCGCCCTGAAGGTCGCTGATCTCACCAAGAACTACCCGCTGGCGGAAGCCGTGGAAGTTCTCGCCAAATTCCCGAAAGCGAAGTTCGACGAGACCGTCGAGCTGTCGTTCTGCCTCGGGGTCGATGCCACCGCCGGCGAGCAGATGGTGCGCGGCACCACGCCGCTCCCGAACGGTTCCGGTAAGAAGGTCCGCGTGCTCGTCTTTACCGACGACGTCGCCAAGGCCATCGCCGCTGGCGCCGACCATGCCGGTTTGCAGGACATGATGACCAAGATCAATGAGGGCTGGCTCGATTTCGACGTCGCGATCGCGACGACTGAGGCGATGAAGACCGTCCGCACGATCGCGCGCGTTCTCGG
This sequence comes from Opitutaceae bacterium, assembly GCA_039936075.1. Classification (GTDB taxonomy): domain Bacteria; phylum Verrucomicrobiota; class Verrucomicrobiia; order Opitutales; family Opitutaceae; genus Opi-474. Next base: position 16,181 of record JBDTJA010000328.1, read on the forward strand.
ACCGAAGGGCCTGATGCCCAATCCGAAGTCCGGCACCGTCACCGACGACATCCCCGCTGGCATCAAGGCCGTCAAGGCCGGCCGCGTCGAGTTCAAGATGGACAAGGCGTGCAATATTGGCGTCGGCATCGGCAAACGCTCATTCACGTCCGTTCAGATTCTGGAGAACGCCGCTGTCGTCATTGAGGCAATCGGCAAGGCCAAGCCCTCCACGTTCAAGGGCAGCAACTATATCAAGACGGTCGCCATCTCATCCAGCATGAGCCCCGGCGTGCACGTCGCCGCCGCCGAGTTCAGCAAATATTAAACGGAGCCACGCACATGAGAGCCGAAAAAAATTATCTGATCGCCGAGGTTGAGACCCACCTCAAGAAATCCGACTACGTTATCCTGACCAACTTCACGAAGGTCACGGTCGCCGACGTCGCCGAGCTGCGCAAGCGCCTCGACGTCGAGAAGGCGGAGTTCCACGTCGTCAAGAACAGCTCGCTCCGCGTCGCCGCCAAGGCGCTCGGCCTGCCTGAGTTTGAGTCCTCCCTGGCCGGCCCGACGGCCGTCGTCGTGGGCGGCAAGAACTCCGCCGGCGTCGCGAAGATCCTGAAGAAGTTTTTCGAGGACAAACAAAAGCTCGAGGTGAAGGTCGGCGTGATGGACAAGAAAATCATCACTGCGGCGGACCTCGCCAGGATTGCCGACCTGCCGTCGTTCGACGCGCTGCGGTCGCAATTGCTCGGCCTGTTTACTCAGAACGCGGCTGCCTTCGTCCGCGTCATCGACGCTAAGGTCAAGAAAGACTCGCCTGCGACGACCCCGGCCGCGGCTCCCGCCGCGCCGGCCGCACCTGATGCCGCTCCGGCGGCCTAATCTCCTCAACTCTTTAACCAACAACCGATTTTCCGGCGCAAGCCAGAGAAGCAATAAATCCACCGGAGCAGGCTAGGAGATACGTCTCTTAAACGCGTTTCACTTCCCGAAACCGCTAGTCGACTCCAAGGAGCAGTTACCATGAGCACTATCACCAAAGACCAAGTTATCGAATGGCTCTCGAGCCAGCCCGTCCTCGAACTCGCGACCCTCGTCAAGGATCTCGAGGGCAAGTGGGGCGTGTCCGCCGCCGCGGCTGCTGCGGCCCCCGCTGCCGCCGCTGCTGCCGCTCCGGCCGCTGAGGCGCAGACCGAGTTCACCGTCGTCCTCAAGGAAGCCGGCGCGAACAAGATCGGCGTCATCAAGGAAGTCCGTGCCATCACGGGCCTCGGCCTCAAAGAGGCCAAGGATCTCGTCGAGGCCGCGCCCAAGAACGTCAAGGAAAACGTCGCCAAGGCCGAGGCCGAGGAGCTCAAGAAGAAGCTCGAGGCCGCCGGTGCCAAGGTCGAACTCAAGTAAGACGACTTGGCGATTTTAGCCGCAATCGTTCCGTTTTTTCGCGGACAGGCCGGATGCAACCCCGGCCTGTCCTTTGCCTTTTCCGCTTTTGTTCTTTTGTTGGTTTCCCGCGTGACGCGCTGAGCGCGACACGTGGCGTCCTCTTCTGTCTCTTAACCCTCACCGGGAATTCTCATGGCCGACCGTACACACTCCGAGCGCATCAACTTCGGTAAACTCCGCGAAGTCCTCCAGCCGCCAAATCTGATCGAGATTCAGATCACGTCCTACCTGGACTTTCTCCAGAAGGGCACGCCCGAGAAGCAGCGCAAGCCCCAGGGCCTTGAGGCGGTCTTCCGCGAGGTATTCCCCATTCAGTCCTATGACGAGCGTCTGACGCTCGAATACGTCTCGTACACGCTCGGCGATCCGAAGAACAATGAGCTCGAGTGTCTCCGTGAGGGCATCACCTACTCGGTGCCGCTCTACGTGAAGCTCCGCCTTCGCGAGGAAGACTTCATCAAGGACGAGGAAATTTACATGGGTGAGATCCCGATGGTGACCGAGCGTGGCTCGTTCATCGTCAATGGCGCCGAGCGCGTTGTCGTCTCCCAGCTCCACCGTTCGCCCGGCATCGCGTTCGAGGTTGCCCCGCACCCCAACGGTAAGCTGCTGCATTCCTTCCGTATTATTCCCGACCGCGGCACTTGGCTCGAGGTGCAGTTCGACAACAACGACCTGCTCTACGTTTACCTCGATCGTCGCCGTCGTCGCCGCAAATTCCTCATCACCACGCTGCTCCGTGCCATCGGCTTCTCGAGCGACATCGATCTGCTGAACCTGTTCTACGACATCAAGGACCTCAAGGTGTCCAAGGCGCTCGACTTGGAGAACGTGTCTTCGCTCGTCCTCGTGGAAGACGCAATCGACGCCCAGAAGGGCGTCGTGCTCGCCCGCGCGTTCGAGCCCCACACGAAGGCGATTGTCCGGACCTTCGAGAAACACGACATCACTTCCATCCGCGTGATCGACACCGCGGTCGACGAGGGTGCCATCATCCGCGCGCTCAAGAAGGACCCGACCCGCAACGAGGAGGAA
>JBDTJA010000329.1:0-7967 GCA_039936075.1 Opitutaceae bacterium
TTGTAGGGCGGGGTCGCCGAACCCCGCCTTTCTCTGTCCGCGGAACGACTCGCGGAGGGGTTCGGCGACCCCGCCCTACAAAGGTGCCTTGGGTTCTTATCGGCCCGGCTCGTTCCAATTCGTAAACCACGGCGCTTCGGCCGCAGAGATCTCCCGGATGCGAAGCAGCCCCTGCGCAACGCCCGCCGTCAGCAGTTTCTGCAGTGATAGTTCCCGCCGTTGCAATGCCGCCTCCGCCAGCGGCCGCAGTTCCTGCGGGTAAATCGCGGCGAGCGGCTCAAAGAATTTTCCCTGGCGCCCCACCACCCCGCCGCCCGGCGCACACCCGGCCCGCAGCGAAGCAAACCACGCCGGTGTCATCTGCGGCAAATCCACCGCCAGGACTGCCAGATGACTTTGCGTGCTTTTCTTCAGCGCGGCCACGATTCCGCCCAGCGGACCCGCATCCGGGCTCGGGTCGCGCACCATCCCATCAAATCCCTCCGCCGCTTCCGCCCACGCTTGATCCTCGCGCGCCGAGAGAAAAATCTCCGCCGCACCCGCGGCGCGTAGCAGGTCGCGTTGCTGCTGCCACATCAGGGCGCCCTCGCGCTCGAGCAACGCCTTGTCACGGTGCATGCGAATCGAATGACCGGCGGCGAGGAGGACAGCGCTGAAAGTAAAGGGCATCGTGGCTCCGCAAGGTGCCAAGCTCCGGACCAATGCCAAGCATCCGTGCGCCGGGGCCACTTCGCGTTCGACAACAAGCGGTTTCGCCCCGCAACCTTCGCCCTCGATGGCCGAGACCAACCGCCCGCTGGCTAACCGCATTCTCATCGGACTCGCCTTCGGAACCGTGGCTGGCATCGCCACCCTGGCGATCGGCCATTTTGCACCGGGGTTTCTGGCTGGAGCCCAAAGGCTGTCGTCCGCCGTCCTGGATCCCTTTGGCCAGATTTTCCTCCGGATGCTCTTCTTCGTGGTCATCCCGCTGGTGTTCGCCTCGCTGGCCACAGGCGTGCTCCAGCTCGGTCGCCTGGATCGCCTCGGCCCTCTGGCCGGACGCACGTTCGGGCTCTTTTTTCTCAACATGGCCATCGGCGTGGCGCTCGGACTGGTCATGATGGCCGTCCTGCGGCCCGGGGACCATCTCGCTCCCGAGGCGAAGGCGCGCCTGCTCCAGGAATTCGGCGGGGCGGCCCAAAAGCACATCACCACCGGGGCCAATTCCCCGGGCGTGAACCTCTCCACCTTGGTCGAGATGTTCATGCCGAAGAATCTGCTCGGCGCCGTGGTCGGCCATACGAACACCACCATCGGCGAGGTGCTGCCGCTCATTCTCTTTGCAATCCTGGTCGGCGCGGTCGGCACGCAACTCGCCGAACCGCGGCGGCGCCAGCTGCAGGACGCCCTCGAGCTCGGCTGCGAATTGATGACCGGCATTGTCCACTTCGCCCTCAAACTCGCGCCCTACGCCGTGCCGGCGATGATCTACAGCGTGATCGTGAAGGTGGGCGTGGATATCCTCCTCGCCCTCGGCGTCTTCGTGGTGGGCTGCATCGCGGTGATGCTCGTGCACCTGTTCGGCACGATGTCGATCTGGCTGAAACTCTGGACCGCCCGGTCGCCACGGCAGTTTTTTCGCGACATCCGCGTTGTGCTGGTGACCGCTTTCTCGACCAGTTCCAGCAATGCCACTCTGCCCGCCGCGCTCGATTGCGCCCGGGATACACTGAAAATCCAGCCCAGCGTCGCCGGCTTCGTTTTGCCGCTCGGCACGACCATGAACATGAGCGGCACCGCGCTCTACGAGGGTTGTGTTGTCCTCTTCATCGCGCAGGTCTTCGGAGTTGATCTCAGCTTCGCGCAACAGATCACCCTGCTCCTGCTCGCCGTGCTGAGCGCCGTCGCCGTCGCCGGCATTCCCGGCGGATCGCTGCCCCTCATTGCCGGTCTGCTGGTGACATTTGGCATTCCACCCGAGGGCATCGGCATCGTGCTCGGCGCCGACCGGATTCTCGATATGAGCCGCACGATGGTAAATGTCGGCGCGGACCTGGTCACCGCCGCGGTCGTTGATGCCCAATTGGGCCGCGCCGGGACAGACGCCGCCTCCGGCTAACCGGGTCTCCTTGCCCGCCCAGGCTGCGGTCCGGCAGGCCGTGAACCAGCCTGATTGCCTCGTAGGGGCGCAGAAAGTATCTGCGAGCTTGAGCGAGTGGCCAGCTTCCTCCACTCGCTCACGCTCGTGGCTACACCTTGCTCAATGCGCTTTAGCCGCGCGCCGGCTCGGCCATCTCGGCCCGCGCTTTCCGCGATAGCTCGGCGATGTGGCCATCGTTGGCCATCACCTGCTCGAGATGCCGGCGGCGCTCGGGACCCGCGGTGTTCACCATGATGTCACCGTAAGCGCGCTCCACCCAGAAGCGGGAAATGCCGTTGAGATAATCGCGCAGCTCCTGGATGCGCGCCTCGGGATAACGCTGGCAGAGATTCATCGTGAACATCCGTCGCCAGCCGCTGCCGCCGAACGCTGCGTGCTTCGTGTTGTGGTTAAACACCAGGATGTCACCCGGCATGGTCTCCAGCGCCACTGCCGGCACATCACGGCCGTGCACGGTCCACTTCTCCTCGCTTTTGTAAACGCCGTCGTTCACCGCCTCGGCGAACGCGTCGCCAATCTTGTGACTGCCCGGAATGACGCGGAGGCAGCCCGTATTGCGAGTCAGGGGATCGAGATAGAAGGCGATCTTGATGTGCAGGGTTTCCTTATGCCAGCCGTCGGAATGCCAGCCCGTGTCACCCGCGTAATAATTGCCGTCGCTCGGCATGTAATTAAAATCGTCGCCCAGCAGCGACGCCGCGATGCCGTGAATGCGCGGATCATCCAGGAGACTCGCGAGGCCTGCGGTCTGGTCGAGAAAGGGGACAATGCAGGAACGTTGCTTGCCGCCGTGCGGCTTGCCGTCATGCCCACCCCCGCGCTTGGCGAAGACGCCTTCGAACTCGCGGATGATCTCGTCGATGCGGTCCTTCATCAGGCCGGGAAACGCGATAAAGCCGAAGGTCTTGAAGAACGTGATTTGCTGGTCGGTGAGTTTGAGGTCGGGCATCGGGAAAGGGGGTTTCTCTCCCGATGGAAGCGGCTTGAGTCGTAGGCTTACAATCCAATTTCACGGGCTATCGCAGGCTCGCAGCACGCGGATCCCGGTTCCGTCTCCAGACGCGCTGAGCGTTTAGGAGGAGGAAGCGCAATGACGCGGACGCCCTATCGAGGGCGCGAAAAAACCAGCTCACCAGAATTTTTGACCGCGGATTTCACCGATGAAACAGATCAATCTGAATCAGAGACTGGCTGGTTCGGATTGCTCCGTATCTCGGGGTGCAATCGAAGGTCAACAACTCTGGAGAGCTTTGCGCTTCGATCTGGGCGTTTTGCCGCCTGCTCGTTCAACGGGCGTATCCGATTGATCACGGAGCCGGTCTTCGCCAGTCTTGGCTCTACCGCGCATGGTTCTTTCGCGCTCGGATTCCTCAAAGACCCTTCCTTCGCCATGAATATCCTCAGCCTAAAAGCGAAGCTCTACCTGCCGGCGATCGCCGGTTTCGTCCTGCTCGTGATTCTACCCTACGTCAGATGGCTCAGCACGGGCGTATGGGTGAAAACCGACCTCGCCTACGTCCTGCCTTTTCTCCTGCTCTTAGTGGCGATTACCGCCCGCCAATATCTCGAACACCTGGAGAAACGCATCGATGAGTTGAGTCAGATTACGCGCGTCCAACTCGGGCAGACGCCCGTCGACGACGCGCCGACGATAACGCCGCGTCCGGTGGCGCCCTCGAAGCTGCGGGGACCTTGATCACTTCTGCCATGAAACGCTTTTTCATTTTGTTGCTCCTGTCCGCCAGCGTCGGCTGGGCCGAGGAGGCCAAGCTACCTCACAACACGGTCATGCGTTCAGGCAGCGAACTGCTCACGCTGAAAGCCGGCACCGTCGTTAAAATCGTCGAGCAGGGCGACAAAACCGTCACGATCAAGGCGGGCGCCAAGGTCGGTACCATCCCCTGGAGCGCCCTCGACGATGCGGAAATAATGAAGCCGGCGCCACGTACGAACACCCCGGCACCAACCACGTCGCACAAACTGACCTCCAGTTCGAACCCCGTGGCGGCGGCGTCTGCGCCTCCTGCAGCTTCCGCGGTGGCACCCCGCCCCGCCCAGTCGATGTACGGCAAGATGGTGGAGAAAGCCCGCACTAATGCCGCCAGCCATGAGAAAGCCCTCGTGCAGCCGACGGATGAGGTTCTTGACGGGAAATAATCCCTGCCGCACCCGCTGCACGTCGGCGGAACAACCCGCGCTCCCTTGCCATGCATTTTCGCGACCTGACCGAACCACAATTGCTCGCCCTCGCCATTGCCCTTGAGGAGGAGGACGGGCGTATTTACGGCGATTTCGCGGAGGCCTTGCGCGTGGATTTTCCCGCCGCCGCCGATCTTTTCAAAAAAATGGCCGCCGAGGAGTCCGGCCATCGACACCGGTTGATTGAAGGCTTCCAGCAGCGGTTCGGCGAACACATCCCGCTGATGCGCCGCCAGGATGTGAAGGGTTTCACGGTCCGCCGGCCCACTTGGCTGATCCGTCCACTCCAGCCCGATAAAGCCCGCCGCGAGGCCGCGCTCATGGAGCTTGAAACGCGGCGCTTTTACGAGGCGGCGCTTCAAAAGACCACCGATGCCGGCATCCGGCAGTTGCTGGGTGACCTCGCCTTTGAAGAGCAACATCACGAGGACATCGTGTCGCGAGTTGAGGCGGAGCAGGAAAGCCGTGGCGTGGTGGACGAGGAACGCAAGACGGCCCGCCGTCTCTTTGTCTTGCGCGTGGTCCAGCCGGGGTTGGCGGGCTTGATGGACGGCTCGGTCTCCACGCTCGCGCCCGTGTTCGCGGCGGCCTTCGCCACTGGCAGTAATCCTGACACCTTCCGCATCGGCCTCGCCGCGTCGGTCGGCGCGGGGATCAGCATGGGTTTTGCCGAGGCCCTGTCCGACGATGGCAAACTCAGCGGGCGCGGCGGCCCCCTGCTGCGTGGCGTGATCTGCGGCCTGATGACCACGGTCGGCGGCATCGGTCACACGCTGCCTTACTTGATGTCTGACTTCCGGACGGCCACCGCCGTGGCGATCGCCGTCGTCATCGTCGAACTTGCCGTCATCTCGTGGATCCGCCACCGCTACATGGACACCCCGGTGTTCTCCGCCGCCCTGCAGGTCGGGTTGGGCGGCGCGGTCGTGTTCGCCGCGGGCGTGCTCATCGGCATCGGTTAAATTTACCGGTTCGCCCTAATCGCGTGGACCGCGAGCTTGCTCGCGCTGGATTGAAGAATGCCGCGCCTCCATGGAGGCGGCCGACCCGGAATGTTTGGGCTGCGCCGTTTTGCCAGTTGAGCCCCGTAATGCGCCCTCCATCGTTCGCGTGCATGAAGGACATCTCGACCCTCGCGCGCGAAATCGGGATCGATGACCGGCACCTCGAGTTTTTTGGTCGCGACAAAGCCAAGGTCTCGCTCGCCGCCCTCGTCCATCGCCCGGCACGTGGCCGGCTCATCCTCGTCTCCGCCATCACCCCCACTCCCGCCGGCGAAGGGAAAACCACCGTCTCGATCGGCCTCGCCCAAGGTCTGAAAAAAATCGGTCGTTCCGTCGCCCTCGCCCTGCGCCAGCCCTCGATGGGGCCCGTGTTCGGCCGCAAGGGCGGCGCCACCGGCGGCGGCCGCAGCCAGCTCACACCGTCCGAGGTGATCAACCTCCATTTCACCGACGATTTTCACGCCATCACCGCCGCCAACAACCTCCTCGCGTCGCTCATCGACAATCACCTCCACTTCAAGACCGCCCGCCTCAACCCCGCCGATGTGCTCTGGAAACGCGTGCTCGACGTCAACGACCGGTCGCTGCGCGAAATTACGACGGGGCGCGGCACGCCGACGGAGCGCGAGACCGGATTCAACATCACCGCGGCCTCCGAGATCATGGCCATCCTCTGTCTCTCCGAGTCGCTCACCGACCTGCGCGCGCGACTGGACCGGATTGTCGTTGGCTTCACCCCGGCGGGTGAGCCGGTGTTCGCCAAGGAATTCAAGGCCACCGGAGCCATGCTCGCGATCCTCCGCGATGCGCTGATGCCCAACCTCGTGCAATCGATCGAGGGCGTGCCCGCGTTTGTGCACGGCGGTCCGTTCGCCAACATCGCCCACGGCTGCAACTCCGTGCTCGCGACGCGCCTCGCGCTCGCCCACGCCGATTTCGGCGTCACCGAGTGCGGCTTCGCCTTCGACCTCGGCGGCGAAAAATTCATCGATATCAAATGCCGCCAGAGCGGCCTCGCCCCCGCCGCCATCGTGATGGTTGCGACGATTCGCGCCCTGAAGATGCACGGCGGCGCGGCCCTGGCCGACCTCACGAAGCCCAACGTCCCCGCGCTCGAGCGCGGCCTCGACAACCTCGCCGCGCACCTCGCCAGCGCCGCGCAGTTCGGCCGGCCGGTCGTCGTGGGCATCAACCAATTCAAGTCCGACGCCCCCGAGGAAATCGCCGCCGTGAAGCAGTTCTGCGCGTCCGCCGGCGTGCCGTGCGCGCTCGCCGACGTGTTCGGCTTGGGCGGCGATGGCGCCACGGAGCTCGCCCAGACCTTGATCGCAGCGCTTCCCGCCGTGACGCCACCCTTGCCGCTGCTTTACGAGGACTCTGATCCGGTGGAGAAAAAATTACACGCCATCGTCACGCGCATCTACGGCGCCGATGGCGTCGTGCTCACCGCTGCCGCCCGGGAGAAACTCGCGCTCTTCACCAAGGGCGGCCTGCACCAGCTGCCGATCTGCATGGCCAAGACCCAGGACTCGCTGAGCGACGACCCGAGGAAGCAGAACCGGCCGCGCGGTTTCACCATCACGGTGCGCGATTTCGAGATCGCGAATGGCGCTGGCTTCCTGGTCGCGCTGACCGGCCAGATGATGCGCATGCCCGCGCTGCCGCGGATCCCCGCCTCCGAGCGCATCGAGGTTACCGGTGACGGCACCATCACCGGGATTTGAACCGCCCACCCGTGATCGCTTCCGTTGCCACCGCTGGTGCCAGCTCACCGAACTGGCGCCAAAGGAATCCGAAGCTTTTCCTCACGGCCATCATTACTGCGGCCTGCCTGATCGGGCTCGGGATGACGGCCGGGCTGTTTTATTTCGTCACCGGCATCATGCGGTCATCCGATGCCTACCTCGGCGCGATGGCCCGGGCCCGCTCCGCCCCGACGGTCATCGCGGCGCTCGGCACTCCGCTCGAACCGGGGTACTTCGTCATGGGCAGCATTCGGATCAGCGGCCCGACCGGATTCGCTGAATTGTCCATCCCGGTCTCGGGTCCCAAAGGCCGCGCTACGATTTACGTCGAGGCCACGAAGCATCTCGGCGAATGGCACTTTGATCACCTCATCGTCCAGCTCGACACGACGCGCGAACGCCTCGACCTCTCTCCGGCGCCCGAATCCGCTCCGGTCGCGCCCGGCGCAAGATAACCTAGTGGGTTATTTTTCCCCGGGAGTAAGGCGGCGGCAAATCTGCCCTGTCACTGCGACTTTTTGCGAGCGTTGATGGCAGCTTGGATGGCGTCGCTGCGCTGCTGCGCGGCGACGACACCGACGCGGCCAACCCGACGGGCTGCAATCGCGCTGTTTCGGGCCGCATCTTCATCGCCGGCGCGCGCGGCCAGGGTGAACCACACCAGCGCTTCCACTTCATCCCGCGCCACGTCCTCACCCTGCGCATACCTCAAGCCAAGATTCGATTGAGCTGCGACGTTGCCCTGCTCGGCCATAAAGCGCACGGCCGCGATGGGCGAATCCGCGGTCTGCACGCGGCCCGCCGCATCGATGGACATCATCGGCAGATATTCGCCCTGCAGTTCCTTGTGCCAGAAATTTCCCGTTGCCCGTCGCA
>JBDTJA010000330.1:0-5701 GCA_039936075.1 Opitutaceae bacterium
ATCAGGGAAAAGGTGATGCACGCCCTGAAGATCCTCTCGCTCGAGGGCACCGCGAAGAAATTCCCCGCCGATCTTTCCGGCGGCATGCGCAAGCGCGTCGCGATCGCCCGCGCCCTCGTGATGGAGCCGCAGCTCATGCTCTACGATGAGCCCACCAGCGAGCTCGACCCGGTGATGGCCGCCACCATCAGCGAAATCATCGCCACCCTGCGCGACGAATACCACGTGACCACCATCGTCGTGTCGCACGACCGCGAACTCGCGCTCAACATCGCCGACCGCGTCGGTATCCTGATGGATGGCAAACTGCTCTTTCTCGGACCGCCGTCCGAACTACAACAGCCCAAGGATCCGATCGTGGCCGACTTCCTCGCGCCGAAGATCGATCTCAAGCACCCCCGTTTCAAGCAACTGGAGACCTGAACCATGAACAACCTACAGCAGACCGCCCGCGTCGGGCTTTTCTTCCTCCTCGGCCTCGCCCTCACGTGGGTGACCTTCGCCACCCTGAGCGGCGGGAGTGTCTTCAAAGCCAAGGGCTACCGGCTCATCGCCGGCTTCGAGAGCCTCAAGGAACTCAAGAAGGGTGACGAGGTGCGCATGGCCGGCGTCACCATCGGCTCCATCGAGAAGACGCGTCTCGACCTCGCCCACCGGCGGGGCGAGGCGGTGCTCCTGATCAATCCCGATGTCCAGATCGCCAACGATGCCACCGCGAGCATCGTCATGGCCGGCCTCATTGGCACCAACTACGTCGGCATCGACTTGGGCAGCGCCGGCGCCGCGCCCCTTGAACCCGGCGCGGAAATCCGCACCAAGGTCACCCCGGACATCAACTCGATCATGACCGACATCGGCGCCCTCGGCACCAAGCTCAACACGGCATTGAGCTCGATCACGGGTTCCATCAGCGGCGACGGCAAGACGCCCGGACTTTTCCAGAAACTTGACAAGCTCGTCACGGAAAACAGCGAGAAAGTCTCCGCTACCATGACCAATCTCCAAGGCATCACCATGAAGCTGAACAATGGCGAGGGCACGCTCGGCAAACTCATCAACGACCCGACCCTGCACGACGAGCTTGTCGCCGCCGTGGGTGAGATCAAATCCACCGCCGAACAGGCGAAGGGGTTTGTCGCCGACGCCCAGGCCGTCATGGCTCAGGTAAAATCCGGCAAGGGCACCCTCGGCGTGCTCGTTTACGACGAGACTTCCGCCAACAATCTCAAGGCTTCCGTCGCGAACCTGAAGTCCGTCTCTGACAAACTCGCCAAGGGTGAAGGCACGCTCGGCAAACTCATCAACGACGACACGATGTACAACAGCGTGCAAAACACGCTCAAGAAGGCCGACCGCGCCGTGGACGCCCTCGGCGACGCCGGTCCGATCACCGCCGTCGGCATCGTCGCGAAATCGCTCTTCTAATCGGCGCCCGCCGATGGCTTTGTTCGAATTTAGTGGCGGCAGGCATGCGCGCGGCATGCCTGCCCCTCAACAGTCGAACCAGCATTGGCGACAAACCGTCGTCGCGTTGCGACGGCTCAGATCTTCGGTCCGCCTTGGGCGAGGCTTCGCGCCCGGAGCCGGAGGCCGTTCAAGCGGATGAAGCCAGTGGCGTCGGTCTGGTTGTACCAGCTCTTCACGCCTTCCATCGACGCGATCTTCATGTCGTAGAGTGAGTACTTCGACTTCCGGCCGCATGTGATGACGTTGCCCTTGTAGAGCTTCAACCGGACCGTGCCCGTGACGTATTTCTGCGTCTCGTCCACGAGCGCCTGCAGCGCCTCACGTTCGGGGGCGAACCAGAACCCGTAATAGACCAGCTCGGCGTACTTCGGGATCAGCGAGTCACGGATATGCATGACTTCACGGTCCATTGTCAGCGACTCCACCTGCCGGTGCGCCTGCATAAGGATCGTGCCACCCGGCGTCTCGTACACGCCGCGTGACTTCATGCCCACAAAGCGGTTCTCGACGAGGTCCACGCGGCCGATGCCGTGCTTCCCGCCCAGCTTATTGAGCGCCTTCAGCACGCCCGCGGGTGTCAGTGTCTGGCCGTTCACGCGGACGCAATCGCCCTTCACGAAATCCAGTTCAACGTATTCCGCCTTGTTCGGGGCATCTTCGGGTGAGACGGAGAGTTTGAACATGCCCTTGTTCGCCTTGGTCGTCGGATCAAACCACGGATCCTCGAGAATGCCCGCCTCGTAGGAGATATGAAGGAGGTTGCGGTCCATCGAATACGGCTTCTTCAACGAAGCCTCGACCGGGATCTTGTGCTCCGCGCAGTAGGCGATCATCTCGGCGCGGCCGGGAAATTCCTGGCGAAACTTCTCAAGCTTCCACGGCGCGAGGATCTGCAGGCGCGGGTTCAGCGCCATGTAGGTGAGCTCGAAGCGGCACTGGTCGTTGCCCTTGCCCGTCGCGCCGTGCGCGACCGTGTCGGCCTTTTCCTTCTTCGCAATTTCGACCTGCGCCTTGGCAATGAGCGGGCGGGCAATCGAGGTGCCAAGGTAGTACTGGCCCTCGTAAATCGCGTTGGCGCGGACCATCGGGTAGATGAAGTCGCGGGCGAACTCCTCGACGAGATCGAGGGTGTAGTGCTTCGAGGCTCCCGTACGGCGCGCCTTCTGCGCGAGGCCTTTCAACTCCTCTTCCTGGCCGATGTCGGCGGCGAACGTGACGATCTCCGCGTCGTAGGTTTCGCGCAGCCACTTGACGATGACCGACGTGTCGAGACCGCCGGAGTATGCGAGGACGATTTTCATGAGGAACAGCAGAGTGAAGGGTGCGAGGGAGTGGGCGCAAATCCAATCCGGGACTTAACCGCGAATGGAAGCGAATTAACGGGAATGGCCGGAAAGAACGCTGCGCTCCCACTCAAGTTTGGCACGTTTGAAGTTCAGAATAAGGCCAACCTTGCTCTGTGTGATCCGAAGACAGTTAAGCCTCTGCCCCCGCTCATGATCGGTGACTCGTTCAATTACTTTGGCGTCCACCATGACGGCGCCAAAAGCGATTAAGTCGCGCACATATTCCGTGACTTGGACCCATTTTTACGTGACCGGAAAGCACTTCTGCCGCTCGCAGGAAATTTTCTCCAACAGCATCTCGACCACGAGCCCATTTTCATAAGGCTTCTCATGCAATCCATGTCCGATGCCGTTCAGCATCTCCAAGGTTGCGCCGACCAATCGGTAGACCTCCTGCCTCAATAACACGTGATCGGGTTCCATAACCCATTCGCGTTAATTCGCGTCCATTTGCGGTTACGAACTTGTGGCCGTTATTTTCCCGCCAACGCAGCCATGATGGCCTTTTGCATGTGCAGCCGGTTTTCAGCCTGGTCGAAAATGATGGAGCGCGGATCATCCAGGACGGCCTGCTCGACTTCCTCGCCGGCGTGCGCGGGCAGACAGTGCATGAATAGCGCGCCGGGCTTCGCCGCCGCGAACAATTTCGCCGTCACCGCGAAGGGTTTCAGCTCCGCGAGGCGCCGGGTTTCCTCGTCTTCCTGGCCCATACTGGTCCAGACGTCAGTGTAGACGATGTCCGCGTCCTTTACGGCCTCGAACGCGTCGGTCGTAAACTGGAAATCCAATGCCCGGCCCTCGGACTTGAGTTCCGCCCGGATCTCCTCACCCGGCGCGTAGGCCTTCGGTCCGGCCAGCGAAATTTTCATCCCGAACAGACTCGCACCGAGAATCCACGAGTTCGCCATGTTGAAGGAGGTATCACCCAAATAGGCGATCTTTCGTCCCTGCAGTGATGCCACCAGCTCAGCGCCCGTCCCGCCTTGGCCCGACCAGTGCTCGGCGGCCGTGAACGCGTCAGCGTAAATCTGGCAGGGGTGAAGGAAATCCGTCAGCGCATTGATGACCGGCACCGTGCTGTGTTGGCTGAGTTCAACCACGTCCTGGTGATCAAACGTGCGCACCACGAGACCGTGCACGAAGCGCGAGAGCACCTTGGCGGTGTCCTGAATCGTTTCACCGCGCCCCAACTGAATGTCGTTCTTGTTCAGGAAAAGTGCGTTACCGCCGAGCTCATGAATACCCACCTCGAATGAAACGCGCGTGCGGGTGCTCGATTTGGAAAATATCATCGCCCAGGTCTGGCCAGCCAGCGGCGAATCCGGGCCTGCCCGACCACGGCTCTGTTTCAAACTGCGGGCGTGGGCAAAAAGCGCCGGCAATTCGTGAGCCGCAAAGTCGGTTTCCTTGATGAAATGCTTCATGAAAGCCGGAAGGTAAAAACCTTCGCGAGCCTTTCCAAGAGTGAAAATGGCCGAAGGACAGGTTGTTGTGGGCGGGCTTTACGCTGACATCCTGACGTCGAATGTCGGGCGTAAAGCCCGATCCACGCACGCGACCCAAGAATCAGGTTTTTCCCTCGAGGACCGAGCGAATGATTTCCACGGATCGCGTCAGTTCCTCAACCGACACCGTGAGCGGCGGCAGGATGCGGACGGCGTTGCCGCCCGCACTCACCACCAGCAGGCCGCGTTCACGGAGGGCTGTGATAAAGGGCGTAGAATCCATCGCGAGTTGCAGCGCGACGAGATAACCCTTGCCGCGCACCCCCGTCAGTTGTTGCGGAAATTCGACCGACAATTTGGTCAGTGCCTCGATCCATGGACCGCTGCGCGTGCGGACCACCTCGAGGAGGTGGTCGCGTTCCATGACATTCAACACCGCCAGTCCCGCGGCGCACGCGAGCGGCGTACCGCCAAACGTGGTGCCATGGCTGCCGGGGGTGAAGAGGCCGGCAAAGCGGTCGCTGATCCAGATCGCGCCGATGGGAAACCCGCCACCGAGTCCCTTGGCCATGGCGATGGCGTCGGGGCGGACGCCAGCGTATTCGAACGCGTAGAATTTTCCCGTTCGCCCCACTCCGCACTGCACTTCATCGAGGATTAGCAGCAGATTATGCTGGTCGCACAACGCCCGCAGGCCCCGAAGGAATTCCGGCGTGCAGGGATGCACCCCGGCCTCTCCCTGAATCGTCTCGACCATGATCGCCGTCGTGTTTTCATCGATGAGGTCCGCGAAACTCTGCAGGTTGTTCAGCTCCGCGAAGACAAAGCCCGGTACGAGCGGAGCGAAGCCTTTCTGGATCTTTTCCTGCGGCGTGGCGCTCATGCCGCCGAACATGCGGCCGTGAAACGCGTTTTTAGCGCAGATGACCTTGATGCACTTCCCTTCCACTCCGCTTTTCGCGACGCCGTGGAGCCGGGAGAGCTTGATCAGCGCCTCGTCGGCTTCGCCGCCGCTGTTGCAGAAAAACACCCGGCCCGGGCCCGCGTAGCCAACGATACGCTTCGCGAGTTCACCTTGGTTCGGGTGACGGAAGAGATTGCTAACGTGGATGAGCTCCGTGGTCTGCCGCTGAATGGCGGCAACCCAATCCGGATGGCAATGGCCCAGCGCGCAAACCGCGATGCCGGAGGTGAAATCGAGATAGCTATTCCCCGCGTCATCCCAGACTTGGGTGCCTTTGCCTCGCACCAGCGTGAGCGGGGCGCGGGCGTAATTCTTCAGCACATTCGCGTCATAGAGTTCGGCGGTGTTGGTGCGGACGATGGAGGACTGATTCATGGTGGCGGGCGGTGGTTTGTCATCCTGAACGAAGGTCAGGACCCAGATGGATTACATCAAAGCCAGTGACGGAATCCCACTGAATTTTTGGTCGTGGTAAAGTT
>JBDTJA010000331.1:0-13064 GCA_039936075.1 Opitutaceae bacterium
CGGCGCTGGAAGAGGGAACCGGCCTGCTCCCAGCCATCGCGCCAGCCGCCGTCGCGGTGAATCATGAGTGTCCACCGCGTCGCGAGGCGCAGGCAGGCGAGCGTGTGAAACAGCGCGCACTCGGCGACCGTGCGACTGATGGCGCTGCCCCAGTTGGTGAGGAGCAGGCCGCGCTCGAGTTGGATGCGCGTCACGAGTCTTTTTACCGAACCGGTCAGATAGCAGACATAGCGCAGTCGCGGCGGAAGGTGCGCGGGCATCGGCAGGGTGGCCCAGCCGCACAGGATCACTTCGGGATCAAACGCGGTCAGTTCGCGGGCGAACGTTTCAGGCGTGTGCACGCTCGGATCGATCAGGCCGAACTCCGGCGCGAGGGCACGAAATTCGGCGAGCAGCGGTTCGGGGAGAAACTTTCTCCGTTCATCCAGCGTGGTGACAACGAGCAGGGCAATGGGACGGGGCATGGGCGAAATGCAGGTCGGTTTCCGTTATTTTTTCAAACCTCAGATTCGATGGCGCTTTGCCGTGCCATCGGGAGGCCCGCTTCGCGCCGTGGCGATCCAGCTGGATTGCTTCGTCGTCCCGCAGAGCGGGACGGCTCGCAATGACAATCTCACCGGTACAGCCAGTAACGCTTGCTCTGTTCCTGGTAGATTTTCGCGCGGGCATCCCATTCCGCGAGGTACTTGGGCACATCGGTGCGCGCGCCATAGCGCTGAAGCGCGCGGAGGAATTCCTCGGAGCCCATGTGACGCAGGAAGCCGCTGAAATCCCGACCGGGACCCGGCAAGAACGGGTTTTTCGGGTCCAGTTTGCAGGCGAGGCGCATCAGGTAAAAATTCAACTCGGTGGGCTTCCATTCGTCGTAGTCCGTGATCTCGATGTAGAGCCCGACGGCCGGTCGGCCATCGCGGTCCAGCGCGCTGACGCGGCGGAACTGGATGCCATGGAGATTAAGGGCGCGGAGCTCCCTTTCCACCACGTCGATCTTGGCCGTCTTGTGCGAGATGCCGCGAAAAGGATAGGACTTGCCGATGCCATGGCGGAATCCGGTGTCGATTTTCGGCGGATTCCAAAAAGCGCCGAGTCCCACCATCGGATAACCCTGCACGGCGGAGAAATCCTGGATGAGGGTCGAGGTGGGCACCCAGGTCAGCCCGGTTTCGGGCCAGCGCATGGCACGCCGCCAGCCGCGCATGGGGATGACCGTGAGCTTACCGCGCTTGCGCACCGCTTCGGAAACCGCGAGGACGCCCGGCGCTTCCTTCGCCATCAGGGCGAGTTCGCCGATGGTCAGGCCATGCACGTACGGCACGCGAAACGCGCCGACGTAGCTGGTCCACTTGGCGTCGAGTGGCGGGCCATCCGCCTTGAGCCCGCCGAGAGGATTGGGGCGGTCGAGGACGATGACCTCGATGTTCTGCTCGAAACAGGCTTCCATCGTGTAGCGCATCGCGCTGACGAAGGTGTAGGAACGCGTGCCGATGTCCTGAAGATCAATGACCATCGCGTCGATGCCCTTGAGCTGGGCCTTGGTCGGCTTGCGGGTCGCGCCATAAATCGAAAAGACGGGCAAGCCGGTCCGCTTGTCCACGCGATCGCGAATGAGCACTTCCGCGGCCTCGTCGCCGTAGATGCCGTGTTCCGGTCCGTACAAGGCGACGAGTTTCACGCCGGGCGCGTGGCGCAGGACGTCAATCGTGCTGATGCCGCGACGATTCACGCCGGCGGGATGCGTGAGCAGCCCGATGCGCTTGCCTTTGACTGCGTCGAATCCGCGTGCCTCCAGCACATCGATGCCGAGCATCACGGGAAAAATTGGCGAGGAAGGCACGGTCACGGCGGTCACGTGCGGTGTGCTGGGGGCGGGAGCGGTACGCCGGGGACTGTTGACCTTGTTCGCGGGAGCCGGAGAGGGACGGGTCGGTGGCTGGGCGGCGCTGCAACCGAACACTCCCAGGAGCAGAATGAGTGAGGCGCCGGGAAATTTCAAAGGAAGCAGACGGGAGTGACCGGACATGTGACGCAAAACCTTGGGCGGCGATGCGGCTCCGTCGAGAAACTTTCCGGGAAGTTTTTCACAATGCGCGGGTCACGGCGGCGGCGAGGTTGGCCGCCGCGGCCGGAAGCGCTTCGGCCAGCGTCTGGCCGGCGGGCGTGATCGAGTGCAGTGTGAGCCCGGGACGCGCGTGGGTGCCGATGACCTGCCCCGCAAAAACCTGGACGGGCTTGCCGAGGGCGAGCGCGCGGGCGACGACGGCGCCGGGGCCTTTGCCGCTGAGTGAGGAATCGTCGAAGCGGCCCTCGCCCGTGATTACCAGGTCGGCGGTGGCGATCCGCGCCTCGAGATCGAGCCACGCCGCGACGAGATCGAAGCCGGGGAGAAGCTTTGCCTGGGCGGCGGCCAGCAAGCCAAACGCGATGCCACCCGCGGCTCCCGCGCCGGGTTGGTCCATCAGCGCGTCGGACTGGGCACTGTGGGCGCAGAGGAGGAGTCCAAGCCGCGCGCTGGCGTGGTCGAGTTTGATGAAATCCTCCGACTTGAGTCCCTTCTGCGGTCCGTAAACCGCCGCGGCGCCCCGCCGGCCGAGCAGGGGATTCGTGACATCGCAGGCGATCCGGATCGGCGGGACGCTGGCACGAATGTTTCCGGATATGCACTCGATCGTGTCCCAGCGCGCCGGAATGGGCGGTCGGATGCTCTCGCCGTTGGGGGAAAGAAATGCAAGTCCGAGTGCGGAGAGCGCGCCAAGGCCCAGGTCGTGCGTGGCGCTGCCGCCCACGCCGAGGAGAATCGCAGCGGCGCCGGCTTGCGTCGCGGCGGCAATGAGCTGGCCGGTCCCGAGTGTGGTGGTCTGCCAGGGGTCGCGCTGGTCAGGGGGCAACAGCGCGAGACCGCTGGCGGCGGCCATTTCGATCACGGCGATCTCGGCGTCGGCGGGGAGGTTCGCGGGCAACGAGAGTTGGGCGCGAGCGGCGGGAGGGATTTTGCTCCACGGCACGAGCCCGAAGGCGGCGTCGAGCGGAGCGTTGCGCGGCCCGGTGATCGAGACCGTCGAAAGGCTGCCGCCGGCTGCGGCGGTGAGGATTTCTGCGAACCCTTCGCCGCCGTCGGAGAGCGGACAGAGATCGAGTGACCAGTCGGGGTGACGCGAGCGCAACACGGCGGCCGTGGTGTCCCCCGCCGTGCGGGCGTCGAGGGAGTCCTTGAATTTGTCGAAGGCGAGGAGGACGCGCATGCTGGAATCACGAAGAATTTAGCAGCTTCCCATGGCGAGTGTTTAACGGAGGTGGTTGCCCACGGAACACACGGAATACACGGAAACCAGAAGGTCTGAACCATTCCGTGTATTCCGTGTGTTCCGTGGGCACTAATCTATTCCGCAGAGACGAGGGCGAAGCGCGGGAGGCGTTGGCCATCGATCACGACGGTCTCGACCCACATCGCGGCGGGGCGGACCCAGAGTCCGCGTTCGCCGTAGAGCGCTTGATAAACAACGAGTGGCTCGAGCGTCTCGGTATGACGCGCTAGTCCGATTACGCGGTACTCATTGCCCTTGTAATGACGGTAAAGGCCGGGGCGCGGCTCGGCGGGCAGGGGAGGGAGGATGGCCATGGGGAATGTCATTCTGAGCGTAGCGAAGAATCCAGTGAGATTCCGCTGAAAGCTTGGATGTTATCCAGCTGGATTCTTCGCTACGCTCAGAATGACAAACGTCAAAATCCCATCGTCGGCGGAGCGGCGCGCAAGGACCAGGCTCGAGCGCTGAGTAACTGAGCGGCACCTCCCGCGGCAGTGAGTTGCGCGATGGGCGAGGGGGGGAATGCCACTACGCGCGTGAAAACGGCGCGATCGCCGACAAAGAGCTCGATCAGCGAGCGATCGAGCAGCCAGCGCACACGCGTTGTTGCAGAGGGTGCCAAGGGCACGAGCCGCCCAGCGTTGAAGCTGACGCCGTCCGGTCCGATGACCACGTCGATCCCAGCAATCTTGAGTTGGATTCGCGCGGTCGGCACGCGTTCAACGGTGAGATCGACTTCGTGCGAATGATCGCCCGGCAGGTCGAGCGACACGATGGTGGCGCCGAGCGTGGTCGCGAAATAGGAGATTTCGGCAGTGCGCAGTGCGGCGAGTTCGGCGACGGGTTCGGCGCAGAGCCAGCCGGCGTCATCGAGCCAGATGTGGCGCGGGGCGTTGAGCCGGCCGTTCCAACCGCGGCCTTTTGGGAAGCGTTGTACCCAGCCGAAGAGCACGGTGCGGCCGGAGGGATCGACGATGGTCTGCGTCGCATAGAAGGCGTCGCCTTCGTCCACGCGGCCCTGTTGCTCGACGTGGAATGTGTAAGTTTCCAGGTTGAGCGTGCCGGTTGCCCATTCAACCTCGCGGACGGGCGAGGTGAGCAGCACCCATTTTTTCCCGAGCTGGAACAGATTCGGGCATTCGAAAAACGTGACCGATGTTTTCGGCGCGCGGTGAACAATGCCGCGATAAACCCACTCGCGCAAAAGGCCATCGCGGTTCTCGTAAAGGCCGATCACGGATTCCTCGCCGAGCCATGCGCCCAGGACGAGAAACGTGCGGCCCTCGGCGCGGAAGATGTACGGATCGCGCCAGCCGCGTTCAAACGCGGGACCGCCATGCGATGCGAGGTCGAGCACAGGTTTCGCCACGTCCTGCTCCCAGCGGATCAGGTCGGCATCGCGCGGCGACGCGGTGAGTTGGAAGCCCGGATGCTTTTCGTCGGCGAAGACGCTGGTGTAGAGAATCCGGGGCGTGCCATGGGCATCGAGCGTGGCGCACCCCGAGTAACAATGAAGTTCGCCCTGGCCACGGTGGGGAAACAGCGCGATGGGCAGGTGCTCCCAGTGCACCAGGTCGCGGCTGCGGGCATGGCCCCAGTGGAGATCGCCCCATTCCTCACCGCCGGGATTGTGCTGATAGAAAACGTGATACCATCCGGCGTGCCAGAGCGTGCCGTTGGGATCGTTCATCCACTGCGCGGGCGGCCCGAAGTGCCAGACCGGCCGCGCGGGATCGTCGATCGCGGGATAGTCAGGCCAGAGCGGGGCAGAGTCAGGCATGAGGGCAGCGCAGCCAGATTCAGCGTGAGACGGAAGCGAAAATGTTTTTCACCGCGAAGTGCGCAAAGCCCACGAAGATTCAGACCAGGACCTATTTGCTCGGGGGCATGACTTCGCGATCTTTCACGCTCTTGGCGCTGAAAATAAAAACGCGGAGCTGGACGGCGCCCGTTGTCGGCAAAACAGGACTCACGCCAAGCCGCCAAGGATCGAGGATTCTTCGCGAGTTGGCGGCTTGGCGTGAATCCAAGGTTTGGTCAGAACTTTGAGCCGTCACCCTTGGTGCCGCAGAGCGAAACCTCGATGCCGAGCTCGGCGGCGAGCGCGGCTTTGGTGTACATCGCGAGATCCGCCTCTTTGGCGGAATTCGCGTAGGCCACCTGGATGTGGTTGGCCTTGTGGCGCGCCATCATCTGGTCGCGGCTCACGCCGTACGTCACCGCATGCATGATCGGCCATTGCACCGTCGTTTCCTTCCAGCGGCGCTCGGTTTCGGCGCGCGGGAGCGTGACGGCCTTGGCGCGGCCGAGGTCCATCTTGAGTTTGCCGTCGGCGATGAAGACCCGGCTCCAGACGATCTCGCCGGGCTTCGCGATGCCGCGGACGGTGCCACCACCGAGGCGGAAATACATCGGCGGCTGGCGGAGGGAGTCGGTGCCGGCGTAGCCATCAATGTGATGCGCGGGCGGGGCGCTGCCGGAAATAAGGAACACCCAGACGTATTCCTTGGTGCTTCCGCTCTGGTCGTAATCACCCCAGCGCAGATCGTGGAGGGTGTTTTCAACCGGCTGGCTGAGGGCGGTGTGCACGCGGTTGGTGAACAGGCCATCGAGGCCGGCGCATTCGTCGACTTCGTTGAAATGCGTCAGCGGCAGGCCATCGCGGATGATCTCGCCCTGGGAGTTGGCGACGGGCGGACGGTCGGAATTGTTGAGCAGGCCCTCGACGAGATCGGAGGCAGGGAGGAGATCCTTCAGGCCCTGCTGGTACTGGATGCCGATGCTCTCGCAGCCGAAGTCATCGGCGATGCGCAGCGCGGCGATGTACATTTTGCACTGCTGCAGCACCTGCGCTTCGGTGAGTTCAGTCGTCTCGTCAGTGCCGAAGTGAAACTTCATGCCCTTCGCCTTGAGCCAGTTGAAGATGCCGCGCGCCTCGGTGTCGCTCACTTGCGTGGTGCCGTAATAAAGCGCGGACTGGGAAAGCCGCTCCTTGTAAACGCCGGTCTGGAAGAGGAGCTCGTCCGGAACGATGCCATTGAACATGCCCATGCAGCCCTCATCGAAGACGCCCATGATGGACTTCCGGAGGCGCAGGTCGTCGGCGATTTTTTTCGCGACGAGGCGGGCCTTGGGGGGAACGGTGGTTTTCGCGAGAGGGTGGACGTGCTTCACCGGGTGTTTGACCACGCCGGACTTCAGCCAGGTCGCCAAGCCGTCGAGGAAAAATTCATCGGTGAAATCAGCGCTCCAGAGCGTCGAGTACTTCACCCCGGCCTTGGTCAGCGAACCGTTGAGATTGAGCATGCCGACGAGACCGGGCCACGCGCCGGACCAGTTGGCGATGGTAAGGATCGGCGCCTGGTGCGAGATCAGGCCGTGCAAGACGTGGTGCGAATACTGCCAGACCGCTTCGGCGATGATGAGGGGCGTGTGCGGGTCAATCGTGGCGAAGACGGCCATGCCCTCTTTCTGCGAACTGATGAAGCCGTGTTTGACGTCCGGTTTGTAGGGATGCGCGCGGACGAGCTTGTAGCCGAGCTTGGCCACGGCAGCAGTGAGCTGGTTTTCCATGGCGAGCTGGCCGGGCCAGGTCGTTTCGTTGGCGGACTGGCGCAGGTCGCCATTGGCGACCAGCAGCACGGTTTTCTTGGGAGATTTTTTCATGGGGATGGGAAAGCGAGGGGAAACAACAAGCAACAAGGCGGACCGATATGCAAAAGGAGAAAATTGCGGATGCCCAATCCGAATCGGCGTATGACTGGAATGACCCGGCGGGGTTGCGGCGGTAGTGCCATTCGGTTGGGGTGATTTTGCGGGTCGGGTTTTACGCCCGACTGGGTGTTGCCAGATGTCTGGCCCAACCCCCGCCTCCCATTCCCGCCCGCAACAAACCGGCGCGTTTCGGCCGGGGTAGGCGCAAAAAAAACCAGCCCACCGAAGTGGGCTGGTTGGAAACTTAAGTTCTTGCGAGGGAGCGATTACTTCACCGTCAGCATCGACGTCACCTTGGTCACGCCATCGGTGTTGAGGGCGAGAGCGATGGCCTTGCCAATCGCCATCTCGGAAGAGGCGGTGCCTTTCAGCGTGACCATGCCGGCATCGGCATCGACGTCGATCTTCATGGCCGAGAGATCGGAGTCACCCACGAGCTTGGCATTGATGACCGTAACGATGCGGGCGTTGTCCGTCGCGCTCGCGACCTTTTCGCCGGCGGCAACCGTCTTGGTCCGAACGATCTCCCCGCCCTTTTGGAGGTCCGCCTTGATATCGGAAGGCGTAAGATTCCACTCGTTGATTTTGTTGGCGATGGCGTCCTTGGTGTCCTTGGCCATATCCGTGGTCTTGTCAGCGACGTTGCTGGCGACCTCCTTGGTCTTGTCGACGGCGGTGTTGGTCGCGTCCTTGGTTTTGTCCATGGCGGTGTCGGAGTCCTTTTTGGTGCAGCCGACGAGGGCGAGACTGAGAACGGAGAGGGCGAGGATGTATTTTTTCATAGGATGGGAGGGTTGTGGAGACGACTGACCCACGAATCGGCCCGCGGTTCGCGGGGGCCGTGAGATTTTCGGGCCGGCCCAGAATGAACATTGCCCGGCGCACACGGCTCCGTTTCGCTTTCTGCATGGCTTCGAAAACTGCTCTCGTCACCGGCGCGTCGCGCGGCATTGGCCGCGGGATCGCCCTGGAACTCGCCCGCGCGGGCTGCCGCGTGGCCATTAACTACGCCGGCAATGCCGAAGCGGCGGCCGAGGCCCTCGCGCTCGTGAAAGCGGCGGGCGGGGATGGCTTCATCGTTCAGGGCGACGTCGCCGTGGCGGCGGATCGTGAACGGCTCGTGGCCGAGACGGTGAAGAATTTCGGCCGGATCGATCTGTTGGTGAACAATGCCGGCGTGGCTCCGAAGGTGCGCGCCGACCTGCTCGATGCGGGCGAGGAGAGCTTTGACCGCCTCTTTTCCATCAATTTGAAGGGCCCGTATTTCCTGACGCAGCTTGTCGCGAAGCAGATGCTCCAGCAGGCGCCCGACGCTGAGGGTTTCCGCGGCCGGATTGTTAACATCACCTCGATCTCGGTTTACACGGCTTCGATCAACCGCGGCGATTACTGCATGGTGAAGGCGGGACTGGCGATGATGACGAAGCTCTTCGCCGACCGCCTGGCGAACGAGGGCATCAATGTTTACGAGATCCGCCCGGGCGTGATCGCCACGGACATGACCGGCGGCGTGAAGGAAAAATACGACAAGCTCATCATCCACGACGAACGCGGCATCTCGCCGATCCGCCGCTGGGGCAAGCCCGAGGACATCGGTAAGGCGGTGCGGGCGATCGCGGAGGACCGGTTTCCGTTCTCGACCGGCGCGGTGTTTGACGTGGACGGCGGGTTTCACCTGCACCGGCTCTGAGCATCGGCGCGACCGCGCTTGTCATTGCGAGGAGTCCCGCTTGGCGGGACGACGAAGCAATCCAGCTGGATCGCCGCGACGCACTTCGCGCATCTCGCGATAACAAAGGGCATGCATGGCCGGATCGTCGCTGAACCGCACTTGCGAAAGCGACGGGGCTGGGTAGCGTCGCCTCGCATGAAAAAATTCGTTACCCTCGTCGCCTCGCTCCTCTTTGCCGCGTCCGCGTTCGCGGGCGCATCCACCAAGGTCACTGACATCTCGCAATCCCAACTGCAGGCCGCCATCGCCGCCAAGTCGGCCGTCATTCTCGACGTGAATGGCTCGGACTCCTACAAGGCCGGCCACATTCCCGGCGCGATTGATTACATCGCCAACAAGAAGCAGATCGCCTCGATGCTGCCCGCCGACAAGAACGCGCTGGTCGTCGCCTACTGTGCCAGTCCGTCGTGCGGCGCTTATGCCGCCGCGGCAAACGCGGCCGTGAAGCTGGGTTACACCAACGTGAAGCACTTCGCGCCCGGCATAGAGGGCTGGAAAGAGTCCGGCGCCCCGATCGAGAAGGCCAACTGAGTCAGCGCACATTTTAGAGTTTCGCAGCCCGGGCCGAAACGCCCGGGCTTTTTCGTGGTGAATTGGCTCCTCTTTAGTGGGACAGCCTGCGGTAGGTCGGGCTTAACGGGCCAAGTGACACCACCGCCCGAACAGTCAAGAGACAGCACCTGCGGAACAGGGGCGAGAAGGTGGACCCACTGAACAATTCAACCAGTGACTCCGCGAATCCTCCCGCCGCCGCCAGAGTGCGGCGAACCAGCCGGCGGCGCCGGGTTTTCCCCGCCGGGCCACCCCGGCGGATTAGTAACGCATAATATTACAAACCCAACGTGAGCTGCCGGTTGGCGCCGTGGCCCGTTCCCAGTCAGGACGAGTCAGGTTTCATCCGCGAATCCGACCCGGCGGGTTAGTAACGTATTGTATTACTAAGCCAACCGAATGCGTGGATTGGGGTCGGGGCGGTTGTCCGGCCGCGGACGCAAGGCTTGTCCGGCGACCTGATCCGAAAAACTGTTCGGGAGGTGGTGTCACTTGGCCCGTAAAGCCCGACCCACGTCATGACAGTCGGATTCGCTTGGACACATTTTGCGAATCTGCCAATTTTCCATTTCCTCTATTATGAATCCAATCCGTGTCACTGTCTGGGGTGAGAACGTCCACGAGCACAAGAACGCCAAGGTCGGCGCAATTTACCCGCGCGGCATGCACTCCGCCATCGCCGAGGGCGTGCGCGAATTGATCCCTGGTGCCACGGTGACGACGGCGACCCTGCAGGAGCCCGAGCACGGCCTGACAGTGGAACGCCTTGCGGCGACGGATGTGCTGACGTGGTGGGGTCATATGGCTCACGACAAGGTGAGCGACGAGATCGTCGACCGCGTCCAGAAACGGGTACTCGAGGGCATGGGCTTGATCGTGCTGCACTCCGGCCACTACTCGAAGATCTTCAAGCGACTGCTGGGCACGACGTGCTCACTGACCTGGCGCGAGGCCGACGAGAAAGAGCGCCTGTGGGTCTGCAACCCGGGTCACCCGATTGCGAAGGGCCTCGGGGCTTATTTTGAGCTGCCGCAGGAGGAAATGTATGGCGAGCCGTTCGCGATTCCTGCGCCCGAAGAACAGGTGTTCATCTCCTGGTTCGAAGGCGGCGAGGTGTTCCGCAGCGGCTGCTGCTGGCGGCGGGGCAACGGGAAGATTTTTTACTTTCGCCCGGGCCACGAAACGTACCCGACATATCTCGACAAGAACGTCCGCAAAGTCATCGCCAACGCGGTGGAGTGGGCGCGTCCCGCGGGCGTCTGGATCGATTCCTGCCCGAATGCGAAAAGCCCGCCCGAGAAGATCGGGGCGAACAGATAAGCGGCTGGTCGTCTGGCGACGATGGTCATGGGGCAGGCAACCAGCTGCGTTTGCGTCCGGCGCGCTGTTCGCAACATTGGGCGCGATGAAAGTGCGCGACAGTGGTATGCCGGAGCAGAGCTATTGGGAGAGCCTCTTCGACGTCGACCGGGTATTGGACCAGATGAAGGTCAACCACGAGATTGGCGATGCCGTCGAAGTCGGCTGCGGCTATGGCACTTTCACGGTGCCGGGCGCAAAGCGCATTAGCGGGACGTTTTACTCGTTCGATATTGAACCGGAAATGGTGCGGCTAACGCGTTCGCGAGCCACGGCAAGTGGCATCGAGAACCTGCGTTTGGCCACGCGAGACATCATCACCGATGGGTTCGGGTTGCCGACCAAGAGCATGGATGCAGTGCTCCTATTCAATATCCTCCACGCCGAGAATCCGGTGCAGATGCTTGGCGCCGCAGCGGAACTCACCGGCGTCGGCGGCCGCGTGCTCGTGATCCATTGGCGATCGGATATTCCAACTCCGCGAGGACCCGCCCTGGCAATCCGTCCGAGACCCGAACAAATTGCAGATTGGGCCGCTTCCGTCGGACTTGAACCGGAGGCACCCCAATTGCTTCCGCCGTGGCATTTTGGGCTCGTTCTGCACCAAAAGATCTAGAATCGCCGCGCGACGCTCAGCGCCTCGATGGCAACTGCAGGTGGCGTCAATCCCTGACGGTCGTAATAAATTACTAGCTCACCCGCGCGCGGGCCGGCTCAGAAGTGCTTCACGTAGCCGTTGCGGCGGAGGCGCTCAAGCCAGCGTTCCTGGCTGATCTGGCCCATCTGCTGCACGAGGATGCGCTCAATCTGGTCACGGACGTCGTCCAGCGGCTGAATGCCGGCGTACTTACGATCCTCCACGTAAAGGAGGAAGCAGCCTTCCGGCAACATCACGGGATCGGAGCATTCGCCCTTCTTCATGTTGAAAACGATGTCGGTAAATTCCTTGCGGAAATCGGAACGTTTGACCCAGCCCCAGTCGCCACCTTTGGCGCGGCGGGAGTCCTGGCTGAATTCCTTGGCGAGATCCTCAAACTTCACGCCAGCCTTCAGCCGGGCGAGGACTACTTCGGCCTTGGCCTTCAGGTCGGCGTCGGTTTCACCGTTGGCGTGCGTGAACTGCATGAGGCGCAGGTGCACGCTGTCTTCCTGATAAAAGCGGTCTTTGTTTTCCTTGTAGAAGGTCTCGATGCGAACGGGGCTGACGACGCTCTGGGATTTTCGCTGCTGCTGGCGCATGTACTGGTAAATAATGTCTTCCTCGACCTCGCGATGATAGTCGCGCAGCGTGATGCCGCGGCCGCGCAGGTAGGCGAGGAACTTGGAGCGGTCATTGTCGAACTGCTCGCTCTGGATTTCCGCGATGTGATTTTCGACGAAGCTGGCGGGAATGTGCTTCTTTTCGTCTTTGCGGAATTCCTTCACAATCAGCACGCGATCAATTAGTTGCTGAATAACGTCATCTTGGAGCGCCTCGAGCTTCTCGTTGAAGTCCTTCTCGTTCTTCGCCTCGCGCTGCAGCTGGGGGATGAGCGGGGAAATTTCGCGGCGGACATCGTCGACCGTGATGACCTTGTCCTCGGCAATGGCGGCGATGCCATTGGCGAAGCGAAGGTTCAGGCCGTCATTCGAGGCGGATTGCGCCAGACCGCTGGACGCAAGGAGTCCAGTGGAGAGGAGGGTGAGGGCGAAACGGCGGCCTAACATCATGGCGTGGGCAGGTTGTTCACAAAAGAGACAATTTCACGTAACCGTAGGAGGGGGCGTGGGGCGGTCAACCTTGGAAACCGGGTGCCCAGTTGCACCCAATCATCGCGGCGGCCACTGTTGCGTAGACACTTTAAACGGCTCGATTCCGTTACGACGGAAATGATCCCTTTTTGTTCCGCCCGAATGCGGATTTCGGTCACGAGCAAAAGGGCCTTCACCTCGTCGCCAAACTTGCCGAAGCGGTCGCGCAGATCGCCCTCGATCTGTTTTAGAACGGGCAAAGTGTCCGCCAAGGCGAGTTTACGATAGAAATCAATCCGCAGCCGGGTTTCTGAAAGGTAGCTGGACGGAATCCGGGCCTGGATTTGGGCGATCTCCGCGCCGCCGGCTTCAATTTCAGCATCCCGGATGGCGGTGTAGCTATCTTGGTGACGTCCGCTGACTTGCCCCGTCGGAGCGCCTCCGCTTTCGCCGACGAAAACAAAATCAATTTTCACGTTCGCGCGAATCGCGGCGGCGGTCTTCTCGCCCTTGAGCCGCGCCACGGACTGGCGCAGTAACTGGCAATAGAGTTCAAACCCGACGCCGACGATGTGGCCACTCTGCTCGGCGCCGAGGAGGTTGCCGGCGCCACGCAGTTCGAGATCCCGCATGGCGATGCGAAATCCCGCGCCGAGCTGCGTGTGCTGCCGCAT
>JBDTJA010000332.1:0-17397 GCA_039936075.1 Opitutaceae bacterium
GATCGTTGAAGTAGAGCCGGGGGTGATCCATCAGGATGGAGAGCCCGCTGCGGATCAGCAGCATCACAAAAAAGAAATTCAGAAAATGGCTCAACCGCAGCCAGAGTGGAAATCCGGGCGGCGAGGGAAGTGAGTTAAGATAATGCAGCGCCACGGGAGGCAGCCGCGGCAAGCCCGCCAAAGCGAACTGGATCCACGCCGCCGCGATCAACGCCAGTAGCACCCCGCCGCCAGCGAGCCAAAGCGATGGCCGCAACCAAATGCGAAACCGACGATCCTCGGGATAGTGAACCGCCCGGTGTGCGGCATCAAAAGCGATCATTGCCCAACCTTCGGCTGCAAGCGGAAATTCAGCAAGCTCGTGCAACTCTCCATCAATCCCGGATCTGGCGGTTCCGCCGCGGTCGATTCATTCCGGCTTAGAACAAGACGTTATCGATAAATTGGAGGATGTACGCAGGCAGCTGCCGATGGCGGCGCACGACCACGACCAGCTCGCGCTCAAACCGTTCCGGCCACGCCAGCCGCTGCAAGGTGTGCTTGTGACTGTAGAGCGCCAGCGCGCGCACCGGGACGAAACCCACGCCCATCCCGAGGGCGGCGAGGTTGATAATGAGGTCGAAGTTATCGAGCTGCATGCCGGGTGGCACCCGACAGCCCTGCCGGTTCATCCAGGCCCGGAGGCGGCGACCGGTGTTCGTGCGCTCGTCCAGCGTCAGCCAGTTCTGCCGGTTTAGCCATGCGATCCGTCGGGCCCGCGTGCCGGCCTGCGACTCGTAGGCGGCGGCCGCTTCTGGCGTCCCCACCAGCGTGAAAACATCTTTGAACCGATGCGTGATCCTCACCGTGGCGGGCGGCCACCGGGGCGGACTCAACACCCCGATATCGAGTTCATTCGCCTCGAGCCCGGCAAAAATCTCCGGCCCCAGCAGCGAGGAAACCCGGTAGCCCACCTGCGGCAGGCGGCGCAGGTTCGCGTGAAAAAAGCCGGGCAGATAGGCCAGTCCCACCGACCGGGATACGCCCACCCGAATCTCCTTTTTGGCATCGGTGAATTCCTCGCGCAAGGACTTCAAGGTTTGCGCGATGTCCCCGACCAGCCGCACCGATTCGCGCCAGAGCGCCTGCCCGGCAGGCGTCAGTTTCACCGTGCGCGTCGTGCGCTCGAACAGTGTCAACCCGAGGCTGGCTTCCATGCCCTGTACCTGCCGCGTCACCGCACTCTGCGTCAGTCCCGCCACTTCAGCCGCGCGAGTGAAACTGCGATGCTGCGCGACGAGCTGGAAGAGATGCAGCTCGTAGATATCGAAGGGCGTCGTCTGGAGATATTCATTCATGTTGGGCATGAATCCATAACACTTATGAATTTTACGCGCAAGCGGCCATGCGGTAGGGTGAGGGGCACCACTCAATACCATGGCACTACACGCTGACCGTCTGCCTCAAAACGTCCCGGGCCGTTATTACGTTGATGCGCAATGCATCGACTGTGACCTCTGCCGGGAAACCGCGCCCACGATCTTCACGCGTCACGATGAAACGGGCTCCACCTTCGTGCATCACCAGCCGGTAACCCCTGAGGAAATCGCCTTGGCGGAGGAGGCAATCCAAGGCTGCCCCGTCGAAGCCATTGGCCACGACGGCGATGCGGCCAGTGATCGCCCGACCGAAAATCGGACCCCCTCTTGATGTTCGCCAGCCATCACTTGTCTCTGCGCAAGTCGTCGAGGCGGCTCTCGTCGGCGGTCTGGTCCGGGGTGAGCTGTAGCGCGTCGGTCGGACGGGCTCATACCGGGTGATAGACTCCGCCGCGGCTAGGGCCGTCCCCGCCCACGTCGTCGCGGGTGCGTGCGTGGTCTCGATGGGCAATGGGCCGGCCCGGACAAGGCCGATCTCGAGAGCATCACCCTCGTGCTCACCGCCGGGTGGCCAAGCTGGAGGACCTTCTGGACGGGACGGAGGTCGAGCGGGGCAAGCTCGACCTCGAGGCCGAGACCAACCGGACCGTATAAGGTTACACCCGACGGTTCGCGTCGCTCTTCGTTGCGGTGGCCGCGAAGGCCTGGAGCTGCCGGCTTTCCTGAGCGCATCCGCCGACCACCCCGAGGCGCTGTTCTCGCTGGCGCGGCCGTCCCTTGACCGGGCCCGGAATCGACCTTCCCTTATTCCCGCCGGGTTTCATCTTTGGCTTGAAAGGCCGGCCGGCGGCCTTCGATTTCCCATGAGCGCATTTCAAATCATGGCGGCGTTGATCACGCTGACCGCGTTGTTCAGTTACTTGAATCACCGGTATCTCAAGCTGCCCTCGACCATCGGGGTGATGCTGATCGCCCTGATCGCGTCGCTGACGCTGATCTTGTTTGGTAACTTGGTCCCGCATGCGCGCAGCGCGGCGGAGCACCTGCTGAAGCAGGTTGATTTCGACCGGACCCTGATGCAGGGGATGCTTTGCTTCCTCCTGTTTGCCGGCGCGCTGCAAATCGATCTCGGGAAATTATTGGAGCAAAAAGCCGTCGTCGCGATCCTCGCCGTGGTCGGGGTGATCATCTCCATGTTGATTTTCGGCGTACTCGTGCATCTCAGCCTGCGATGGCTCGGTCTCGATCTAAGTTATCCCTGGTGTTTCCTGTTCGGCGCGTTGATTTCACCGACCGATCCCGTCGCCATCGTCGGCATCCTGCGTGAGGCCAAAGTCCCGCGGGGCCTTGAGACGCAGATCGCCGGCGAATCACTGTTCAACGACGGGATCGGCGTCGTCGCCTTCATTGTGCTGTCGGAAATCGTCCTCACCGGCCAGCCGGCCACCGTGGAGCACATCGGCGGACTTTTTCTGGAGGAAGCGGTCGGAGGGGCGGCTTTCGGCTTTGTCATCGGCTGGATTGCCTACCGGCTGCTGAAGAGCTTGGATGACTACCGCGTCGAGGTGATGATCACGCTGAGCTTGGTGATGGGAGGTTACGCCTTGGCGGGAGTCATTCATGTTAGCGGACCGATTGCCATCGTCGTGGCGGGCCTGTTCATCGGCAATCATGGGCGACGATTTGCCATGAGTGAGACCACGCGGAAGAACGTCGATGCTTTCTGGGGTCTGCTCGATGAGATCTTGAACGCCGTGCTTTTTGTCCTCGTCGGCCTCGAAATCCTGATCCTGACCTTCAGTAAATCCCTGTTCTATGCCGGTCTGATCGGCGTGCCGGCGTTGCTGCTCGCGCGCTGGGTGAGCGTGTGGATTCCCGTCGCCCTCATGAGCCCCTGGCGCAGATTCACGCGCGGCACGGTCACCATCCTGACCTGGGGCGGCCTGCGCGGCGGTATTTCGGTGGCCCTGGCGCTCTCGCTGCCACCTGGGCGCGAACGCGATATCGTGCTGGCGACGACCTACGTGATCGTCATTTTTTCGATCCTGGTCCAAGGCCTGACCCTGGAGCGAGTCGTGCGCCGGGTCGTACCCAAACCATGACGCGCCGCACAAAATCAACTCCCTCCGTTCGGCGGGGGCTGGCGCAGGATTTTTCCAGGCCGGAATAGCCGGGAACTTCCAGCGGGTTTGGGCCACGTTCTCTGCTGCCGACCGGCATCCCCTTCGTGAAAACACTCTTCTTCAAATACTGGGATCGTCTCCGCTCGGGTTTCTGGTTCCTCCCCTCGTTGATGATCGCGGCCTCCACCGCGCTCGCGTTCGGCGCCTGCGCGCTCGACGAACACGTCAGCGTCAAAGACCTGCAGGGTTTCAGCTGGATCTATAGCGGCGGAGCGGCGGGGGCCAGCGCGATGCTCCAAACCATTGCGAGCTCCATGGTCAGCATCACCGGCGTGGTCTTTTCCATGACGCTCGTGGCGCTCACCCTCGCGTCGTCCCAATTTGGCCCGCGCCTGCTGCGCAATTTCATGCGCGATCGGGTGAACCAGATGGTGCTGGGGACCTTTATCTCCACCTTTCTCTACTGCCTGCTGGTGCTGCGCACGATTCGCCGCCCGGATGAGGGCGCGTTCGTGCCGCATGTCTCGGTTACCCTCGGGCTCGCCTTCGCGCTCACCAGCGTCTGCGTGCTCGTCTATTTCATCCATCATGTCGCCGTGTCGATCCAAGTGGATGAGATTGTGGTCCGCGTCAGTGCCGAGTTGACGCGGGGCATTGATCGGTTGTTTCCCGCCGAGGCGGGGAGCGCACCGAATCCCGCGGGGGAACCGATTCCAATGAATTTTGCGGCCGAAGCCTCCCCCGTTCCCACGACCGAGGGCGGCTATCTGCAGCTCGTCGACAGCGACACCTTGTTGAAGCTGGCACAAAATTCAGACGCGATCATCCAAATTGAGCGAACGCCGGGCGCTTATTTTATGCCGGGCGACGGGTTGGCTGCCGTCTGGCCGGCGGCGCGAATCACGCCGGAATTCACCGAGACGTTACAGTCCGCCTTCGTGTTCGGGAAGCAACGTACCCCGGCCCAGGACGTGGTGTTCCCTATTCACGAGCTGGTCGAAATCGCCGTGCGCGCCCTGTCGCCCGGCATCAATGATCCTTTCACGGCCATCACCTGCATTGATCGCCTGGGCACTGCGCTCCTCGAGCTCGCCCAGCGGCCCTCGCCCTCGCCCCTGCGTCATGACGAGAAGGGCCGGTTGAGGGTGATCGCATTCCCCGCGACTTTCCGGCAGGTCACGGACGAGGCTTTCGATCAAATTCGGCAATACGGCCGCACCTGCGCACCCGTGACCATACGCTTGCTGACGACGATCGCGGCGATTGCGCGGCAGACCCGGGATCCCGCTAAACTGGCCGTGCTCCAGCGTCAGGCAGACATGATCATGAGGGGGACCGGGGAGGGCCTGCCAGCCATCGAGGATCGCAAGCTGGCCGAGGAACACTTCATGGTCGTCAGCCGTTTGACCGCGCGTGAGGTGTGAGGCGTCAAGCCCGGCCCGGCGTCACAAAGAAAAAAGCCATGCCGAAAAGCACCCAAAGCGCGATCAACAGGACGCCCTCAAACCAAGTGGTTTCCCCGTCGCGGCAGATGGCGTTCACCGCAAACGCCACGCTGGCAATGGCGATCAGCTCCAAGGGGTTCGCAAAAACGAGGTTCATCGGGTGGCCCAGAAAGTACGACAGCAAGACGAGCACCGGCGCCACCAGGAGCGCGACCTGGATGGTCGATCCCACCGTGAGGCTGAGCGCCAATCCCATCTGATTCCGCCGCGCGAAATACATGGCAGCGACATATTCGGCGACGTTACCGACAATTGCCAGGACCGTGATGCCCAAGAAGAAAGGGGACAGTCCCAATTGGCCGGCGGTCGCTTCCAAGGCATCTGACACCAGCTTGGCTTCGAGTGAAATCACGGCCGTGGCACCGGCGAGGACGCCAAGCGACTGCCATACCGGCCAACTCGACTGCCGCGGTTCCTCGCCAAACGCGAAGACGTCCCGATGCGTGACAAGCGTGTAAACCAGGTTGGCGAGATAGACCAGGATGAGCACGACCGAAACGCCCAGGCTCAGCCGCTCATCGAGCGGTCCCGGATCGGGCGTCGCGAAGATGCCCCGTTCGGTGTAATCGAACATGGCCGGCAACAACAGCGCCACCACGGTGAGAATGAGCAAACTGGAGAGCAGTCCGGCCCGCTCCGGTTTGAACGATTGTTTCTCCCGTTTCCAGCTGCCGACCAGGATCGCTAGCCCCAATCCGAGCAGGCTGTTGCCGATAATCGAGCCGGTGATTTGTGCCTTCACGACCTCGGTCTTCCCCGCCATCAACACGAAGATCGCGAGGACCAACTCGGCGACGTTGCCAAAGGTGACGTTGAGCAAGCCACCGATGGCAGGACCGGCCCGCTGAGCGAGGTGTTCCGTCGCCCGCCGGATCCAGTTGGCGAGCGGGATGATCGCCCCGACTGCGGTAAAAAACACCCACAGCGGGCCCGCCGTCGTGCCGTACGCGAGAATCAACGAAAGCGGCACGAGCAGCAGGAGCAGATTTCCGATGGTCATGGGAGATATTTCCTGACGGCTCGATCGCGGATGGAAAGCGTTGGACAGGTCCTCACCTAGATCGTCGCCCACTCCTAAGTCGCGGCAGCAGATCGGAACGAACCCATCCAGCTGGAGACCGGCGACGCTTGAAGCAACGCAATGGTCGCGCAGCGCTTCCGGCGGGGCGAGCCCAAATCAGCTACCGCATGCGGATCGGTATGCGAGCGTAACGAACGACCCAACCGCGCGCGGTCGCAACGGCACCCACGGCGGAATCCGCCCGCCGTTCTCCCCGTGTACGAGAGGATTTTGACCGCGTCGCAATTCAGGAAATGCCGCTGGCCGGTGTCTCGCGACCGTCGACCCATCCCCGCGCCAGCGAAATGCGGTGACGGTTTGCGAATCAATCCAATCGCAAGCCTCGTTCGGGCATGACTCGTCGCATGAACTTGGCCGCCTTGGCGGTTTGTCTGGTCATGCTTCTATCGGCGAAGGCGGAGACCATTGCCGTGGCCGGCGGAAAGATCGACGTGCAGTTCGCTCAAACTCCGCCGGAGGCCCTGCGACCGCTGGTTGATCGCTGGATCACGACGTCCGCCCAATCGGTCGCGGGCTATTACGGCCAATTTCCGGTTGAGTCCGTGAACCTGCGAATTTCAACGCAGAGCGGACCTAGCGTGTCTCACGGGGAAACCTTCGGTTGGCCGGCACCACGCATCAGCATCAGCGTCGGGACGGCAGCGACAGCGGAGGATTTCCTCAGTGACTGGGTGCTGACCCACGAGATGCTACATCTCGCTTTTCCCTCGTTGGATGACTCGCACCGCTGGTTGGAGGAAGGAATCGCGACGTATGTCGAACCCGTCGCCCGCACCCGCGCAGGAATTTTGACTCCCGAGCAAATGTGGGGCGATCTGGTGGACGGGGCCCCGCAAGGACAGCCCGAAGCGGATGATCGCGGTCTGGATAACACTCACACTTGGGGCCGGACGTATTGGGGCGGTGCGTTGTTTTGCCTGCGCGCTGACGTGGAAATCCGCCGCCGCACCCAAAATCGCTTCGGACTCGAACATGCGCTGCGCGCGATTCGGGCTGCTGGCGGCACTGTGCAACACGACTGGTCCGTCGATCGGGTGATCAGGGTTGGTGATAGCGCCACGGGCGTGCCGGTGTTGCGCGAACTCTACGATCAAATGGGCCATCAACCCGTGACGGTCGATTTGTCCGCACTGTGGCAGCAACTCGGCGTCGTGCGCCACGGCCGCATCACCACGTTTGATGCCCGCGCTCCTTTAGCCGCCATCCGTCAGGCGATTACCGCCCCCTCCTCGCCAGAATAATGGCTCGGCCGATTTGCGGGCCAGAGTTCCGCCGGGAGCTCAGAAAAGCCTCATGTTGCCTGCCAGGCATAGGCTCGGCGCGAGCTGCTAAACCTTGGGCGTGGACCGGAAGTATTTCTCGACCGTCGATTGCGGGCGCGAATCCCGCCCGGCCGATAATACAGGTAGAAAGACTCCGCGGCCTGTGGATCGATTTTTGACTGGTTACGCGCATCGACATGGCCAACGCATGGCGCGCTTTCCCCCTTCTCCTCTCTCCCCCATGAAAAAAGTTCGTTACGCCGTAATCGGCGCCGGTGTCATCGCAAACTACATGGCTCGCGCCTTTACCGAAGGTCGCGATTCGGTCGCGGTCGCCCTCGCCGATCCCAACCTCGAAGCCGCCCGCAAGCTCGCCCCCACCCTCGGCGTCACCAGAATTGTCGCCGATTACCACGAGCTGCTGGCCGATCCCGAAATCGACGCGTTCTACCTCGCCACTCCGCCCTTCCTGCACCGGTCCATGACGCTCGACGCTATCCGCGCCGGCAAGCACGTGTGCGTGGAAAAGCCGTTCATGATCACGCAGGCCGAGGTGCGCGACGTCATCGCCGCTCAACAGGCCGCGCCTCATCTCAAGGTCACCTGCAATTCTTCGCGCTACCACGACTCCGGCACCGCCCGCCGCGCCCGCGCCCTCGTCGCCGGGACCGAGCTCGGGCAACTTTATCGGGTGCACTTCGAGCAGGTGACGCCCGCCAACAAGCCTGGCGCCACGCTCCCGCCCTGGCGCAACGATCCCGCCAAGAACGGCGGGGGCATTTCCTTCGACTGGGGTCCCTATGATCTCGATTGGCTCAGTTTCGTCCTGGGCGAAAAATTCCGGCCCAAACTCGTCTTCGCCACGCTCGCGGATTAT
Source organism: Opitutaceae bacterium (assembly GCA_039936075.1). GTDB lineage: Bacteria > Verrucomicrobiota > Verrucomicrobiia > Opitutales > Opitutaceae > Opi-474. Next base: position 8,207 of record JBDTJA010000332.1, read on the forward strand.
TTCCCGCTCACCCCGGAACGCATCCCCCCATGCCTCAACGTCGACGGACGCATCTGTGCCGAGATCATTTGCGCGGACGGGCTCACCATTCATTGGGAGCGCCGCGCCTGCGAACATGGTCCCGCCCGCCACAACATCGAATTCCGCGGCACGAAGGCCGGTTTCGATACCTGCTTTCTTGCGATGGGCGAGAAATCCGGCCTGCACTTCCACGCCTATGTGGGCGCCGACGATTTGAAAACCATCACGTTGCCCGACGCCCCGCCCGACTGGCAGGACACCATGGTCTTCTCCATCCGCGACCTCAGTCGAGCGATCCTTGAGGATCGACCGCCGTCCAACACCCTCGCGGACAACCTGCGGATCCACGGCCTCTTCGACGCCACAATCGCCTCCGCCCGCACTCAGCAAGTGGTCCGCGTTGCCGAATGAGTCTCGAGACTTGGCCTTGGCCCGCGCAACGTGGCGTCATCTTGATTCGCGACGTCCACGCCCACTTTAATCGCGACTCTTCGCCTTCTCCCGCCGCGTGATTTTACGCCTCTCGCGGCGGCCGCGGCTCACTCGTCCTTCTGGACCAGCGAGTAGTCGCAGCCGGCAAACGCACCGTCCCGACCGGCGAAGTTAGCCTCGTATTCCGGACGTGGAACCACCTTCGTTCCCGCGCTTTGATAGTGAAACTGGAGTGCACGGCGGCGCTGGGAAGAGGTGTTGGCCGGGGTCTCATGCGGCAGCATGCCGTCGAAGATCATTAAGCCGCCCGGCGCCAGCTCGACCGCGACCGCCGCGGATTCGTCCACCTCTGCCGTCATGATCTCACAGTCCACCTTCGACCAGTAATGCTTGCGCGGCCCGTCGCGATGGCCACCGGGAATGACATGCATGCAGCCGTTTGCGACCGTCGCCTGATCCAATGCAATCCACACGCCGCACATGCCGTCGAAGCGGTTCACAGAAAAATAAGCGAGATCCTGGTGCCAGGGTTTTTCCCCGCCGATGGCCGCCGGCTTGCACAGCGCCATGCTGGAGTACAACCGGCAGTCGTCGCCGAGGACGGCTTTCAACAGCGCCTGGAGACGCGGATGTTTGTTCGCGAGGTAGTCGTAGATCGACAGCTCGGTGGTATAGGATTGGAACTTACGGATGTGATCGGCCAGCTCGTCGAGCCGGTCCGGGCTCGGCTCATAACCACCCTCGAGCTGAAAATGGAAATCAGACACCTTGCTTTTGAACAGCTCGCCGCGGCCGTTCTTCAGCGCCTTCGCATAGGCGCTCTGGCCCACATGCTCCGTGATCTCGGCGTTAAACGCGTATTTCCTGACGAGCTGGTTGATGCCCGCGGAAGCCTCCGCGACTTCCTGCGGCGTCAACACCTGCGCGAAGGCCAGATAACCGTCTTGCCGATAGCGCTCGACCATCGCCGCATCCGGCTGGGGCGGCAGGTCGGGATAAAAATGGGCCACTTTTGTGCTCATGACGCACACGATAGCACAACGGGCGCGTTTATGAAATGGACTCGCCACTCTCATTTTGTACTTATCGCTCATGGCTTCCTCGACCCTGCCGGAGCTTTGCGCCCGTGGACAGGTGCGAATCAATCTCACGCCTGGAATCGTCCGCTGCGAACCCGTCTGGCAGCTCAACGCCTATCCGTTGAAAGACTTTCTGCTCTGGTGCGTGCTGGATGGCGCCGGCACGGCATCGATCGCCGGAGGCCGGGAAATCGCCCTGGCGCCGGGCACCGCACTGCTCATGCCGCCGGGCTCCTCTCTCGGGGCCGCGCATGATCCCCGGCATCCACTGCGGGTTTTCTTCGTTCATTGCGAGTTTCACGACGGCCGCGGTCGAGTCTTACTCCCCGCCCAGGTCGAGCTGCCCGCCATGCCAGTGATGATTTCGGACTTGGCCACGTTTGAGATGCTCGCGCGCCAAGTAGCGGAAGGCGGACGCCATAAGGGGGCCATCGCGCAACTGCGCCGCGATCTTGCGCTGCGCCTGGCCCTGGTCGAACTGGCAGAGTCGGGCCGCACCCGCGCCGTGCGTTCCGACGAGGCCAAACTCATGGGCGTCCTGCTGGCCGTGCGGGAGAATCCCGGCGCCGTCTGGCGCGTCGGCGCCATCGCCGCCGGCGCCGGGCTGTCCGTGGCCCACGCCGCGCGGCGGGTCCGCCAGCTGACTGGCAGCAGCCCGCAGCAGTTTGTCATCCGCGCCCGGATTGAGCGCGCCCGCCGGCTAATGGAGGAGTCGTCGCTCACCCTGCAGCAGATCGCCGACTCACTCGGCTATACCGACATTTATTTCTTCCATCGCCAGTTCAAGGCCGTGACCGGCTTCACGCCCGGCCAATGGCGGCGCCAGCTGGGCTGAGGTGATCGAACTCGCCCAGTCCGAGGTCGGATCGTCCGACCGCGACGGCCGGCCCGGCGAAGACCCGGTGGAAAAAAATTCACCGCCGGTCCGCCTTCAATGAAAGTTTCACCTCAACGCGCAACGTACCCGCGGTGCCCGCCTGCCGGAACGTCAGCCGCGGCTGGGTTTCCGCGTGGGCCCACCCGTAAATGCTGCCGTGTTCGCGACCCGCGCTGATTGAATCGGCGCCCCGGTTGCTGGCCCCATGATAGACCTTCTCATGCTTCGTGCGACGCGGATCCTGGAGAGGCAGCTGTTCAATCTCCGCCGTGACTCCGGCGGGGATCGTGATTTCCGCGAGGGCGCGGCGACCTTCAATGATGACGCGATTGCCCTCCAGCCGCATGGGCAGCCGGGTGGTCCAGTGAAACACCACACCTCGGCCTTTTTCCACGGCCCAATCGTCGGTGATGACCAGTACGTCGGGCTGCGGCGAATCCCACGTGCGCTGCCAGCGCTTGAACCACCCCGTCCAACCAATCGCGGCGTTCATGGTCGCATGGAAACGCGTATCGTCACCGGAGCCCTGCGGCTTCACGTCGGCGTGGATCGGATTGTCCGGCTTCGGGCGCTCGTCGTCGCTCCACGGCGTCAGCATGGTGTGCCGCTGCGCGTGCTTAAGCTGGTCGGTCACCGGATTCGCGTAATCCAGCACGCCGAAGTCGAAGGCAAAGCTGTCGCCGGCGCACTCGAGCACAAAGTGCCCCTTGTCCTCGTGCTGGTGATCGCCGCCCGAGCGGTTGCCCATGATGAAGAGCTTCACGTATTCGCCCTGCAGCCGCCGCAACGAACACATCATCCCGGTGTCGGGCATGTCGCAGAACGCGGCCAGCGCCGGTCCGGCGGCGGGGATGTCGCGATCCAAACGCAGCGGCAACAGCATGGGCGCGGCGCCCGCGCGGTGGACCGACTTCCGATACACCGTGACCCAATGCGACTGCGGCATCATCCAGGCGAGAAACGCGATGCCTTCGCTGATCGCGAACACCGCGTCGGCAATCAGGATCATGTCCTGGCTGTCGTCTGTCGAATAAAGCATCTCTGCCAGCCGGTCCGTCCGCAACAGCGCCGGCGCGAGTAGCGAGCGCGGATCCACGCCGCGGGCGCGCCCATAGAGCTGCGCACAGAGAAACGCTTGGCGCGCCGTGTACGTGAAATACGACACGCCCTCGAGATAGCCTCCATCGGGCAGCAACGCCTTGGAGAGATTGTCCTGCAGGTTGTCCCACGCTTGATCGGTGTGCGGCCGCACCCGGGTCGGCGGCTTCGGCAGATTTTCGTGACGCGCCGGCATGGTCTGCTCGAGCACCAGCAAGCCGTAGATGCGCGCCGGCGAGATCCAGGCGAGCTGGTTGCCGTAATACATGTACTCCCACCACCATGAGGCCTGACACATCGCGCCATGGCCCTCCGACGCGATCCGGCGGAGGATCAGGTCGCGACCGAGCGGCGTGAACCATTCGCCGCACAGGTCGAGAATCATCGCACAATCCCACGTCGCCGTGGCCTGCGGAAATCCGCGCTGGTCCCATGCACTGCCCCGCAGGTGGGCAAAAAACACGTCTTCCCAATGATCGCAGTGCGCGATGCTCATCGCGAAGCGCGCGGCGAGCCGGCAGAGTTCCTTGTCTCGCCAGAGCAATCCCGCCTGCGCGGCAAACGGTCCGTGCAGCGTTAGCATCTTGTTGGTGTCGCGCTCGCGGCGCAGCATGTTGGTGCTCCAATACTTCAGGTCCTCTCCAATCAGGCTTTCCGGCTGCACGCGGCGCGCGATTTCCGCGAGCGCCCGCAATTCCTCCGTCATGGGCGAACCGGCGAAATCCCGGCGCACCTCGTCGAGCTCGCCGCTGTTGACCAGCAGTCCGTAGGTCGGCGTGAAGGTGGGCTCGAACTCTGCGGGCTGCAGGTATTTTTCCCAGCGCGCGTCGTAGCCCGACCATTGCGCGAGATGAAACGGCAGGCGCTCGGTATGCTGGAAGCCCAGCCACAACAGCCACGCGGAACCGGCGGCCGGATGGGGGTTGCGCACTTCGATGGTCAGGGTGGTGAGGCGTTTTGCGCCGTTAAGAGGGAGCCATTCCTCGTGACGCGTAGACCCACTCGGTGGACCGGTTCGCTGACGAGGACCTGCATCCGTCTCGGCCAGGATGGTGATAACGCTGTCCTCCGGCAGATTGAAACAGACGAGGAGTCGGTCGTAAGTCGAACAGTCGAGGTTCTCGTAGTGGCGATGGAGCCGGAAGACGAGGCCGTCGGCGGCGCACCGTTCCCAGTCCACGATGACGAACGCCCAGCTCTGCGTCAACTTGAGCCCCAGCGCACCCGGGGCATCGACGATCCAATCGGACAGTTCGGCCAGGGCGGGATCAAAGAAAGGGGCAAACACGGCTTCAGCACTGTTCAGCAGGATGGTTCGCATGATTGAAGAAAAATGCGTTTCATCAGCGCCCCGCAACCTTACTGCACGGAATTATTTCCACCGGCAGGAGCATCCTCCGGGCCCACCACGCAAACCCTCCGCTACCGAAGCGTGGGCGTTGCCTTGTGACCTTGTGAGTCTGAAGGTTTGCCGGTCGCGCACTGAATTCTACCGGTAGGAAGCGCGGACCGTTGAGTGCGCGGCGATTCCGGGATTCAGGCAAGGGTTGCCGTTGACCAAGGTTGCAGCGCGGCGGGCCACCCCTCTTCCTCTCCGTCTTGTCGACTGCCGACCGTCCCGTGGAATCTCCGCCCACCCCGCCGCCCCCGCCCAAGGTGTTCCGCGTCGGCACGCTCACCTACACGAAGAACGCCCTGCTCCAGGTGATGTTCTGGATGCTGTGGGGCGATTTTTTTTACCAGTTGATGGAATCCATGCCCGTGATCGTGCCGCTCCAGCTGCGCTGGGAGGGCGCGAGCGACACTTTGATCGGGCTGCTGGCAAGCCCCACGGCGTTGCTCGCGTTCTGCCTCTACCCAATGATCGGGATGCAGAGCGATCATCACCGCGGACGCCTCGGCCGGCGGCGACCGTTTCTGGCGTGGTGCACGCCGCCCGCGGTCCTGAGCCTCGTGCTCCTCGGCGCCGCCAAGCCCGCCGGCGGTGTGGTTTACCGGCTCCTTCACGGGCTGGGCCTCGGTTCCGGTCTCACCGTCGCCGGCTGCACCATCGCGTGGATCGCACTCTGCTCCATCAGCTTCGTGATCTTCAACGCTTACATTACCCAAGTGTATCAGTACCTCTTCGTCGATGTGATCCCGCAGGAAGTCATGGGAAAATTTATCGGGCTGTACCGCGTCGTCGGCGCGCTGGGCAGCATCGCGTTCAACCGCTGGGCCCTCGGCCACGCCCAGATTCACACGTTCCAGGTCTACTTCGACATCAGCCTCCTTTATGCCGCCGCGTTTTACATGATCGTCTGGCGGGTAAAGGAGGGCGAGTATCCGCCCCCGCCGCCCAAGCCGCCCGGCCGGCGTTTCGGGGCGACGATGAAACGTTACGTAAAGGAGTGCTACTCCCATCCCTTCTACCTCACGTTCTACAGTATCAGTTTTTTCCTCTGGGGGTCACTCGTGCCGTTGAGCTTTATCGTGTTCTTCGCCACAGAAGCGGGCCGTTCCGGCTATGCGCCGACCCTCGGACTCTCGCTGGCGGAGTTCGGCCGCGTGAAGGGCTGGACGTTTCTCATCCAGATTCCCGTGTTTTTTGCGGCCGGCCCTCTCAGCGACCGGTTTCACCCCATCCGAGTTGGCCTGGTCGGGCTTTTCCTGATCAGCGTGAGCTACTTCAGCTGCTACTGGTTCGTCCACGGGGCCACCAGCCTCCTGATCTTCTGGAGCATCAACCAGGGCGCGCTCGCCATCTTTCTCGGGGCCGGCGCGGCGTTGACCCCCCGCATGCTGCCCCGGGACCGCTATGGTCAATATTTCAGCGCGAACCAGACGTTCGGTTATGTCAGCCTCATCATCGGTCCGCCCCTCTGCGGATTTTTGCTGGGGGTCCTACGCGACTATCGGTACGTCTTCATCTTCTGTGGCCTCTGCACCACCGCGACGCTTGTCGCGTTGATCGCGCTGTATGTGCAATGGAAACGCCTCGGCGGCGACGAGGGATTCACGCCGCCGGTCGTCGGCACGACGGCGCCTCTCGCGTAATTTTAGTCCCGATCACCGGGTCGACCGGAGAGTGCTCCGGCTGCGTCCGACGTCGCCCGCGAAACGATTCCGTCAGCCCGCCGGCGCGAGTGGAGCTTAAATATGGCGCGGCTTTTTTTGGATCGGGCCCCGGCAGATTTGCCTGAGTAACCCTCCAACCAATCGGGGATCGGTGCCGACCGGATCACTTAAATGGTACTATGAGGCGCGGCGAATGGGCTCTTCCACAAACGGTAGCGCGCAGACGCTGGGGCGCTCCACCCAGCAGCCTTCGACAAATGAGTAGCGCGGATATTCCGCCAGCCCGCGCTCGTTGTGGCTGATGAGAGTAATGACCGCGTCAACCGCCGCCTCACCGAGCGCGTGCATGCGCTCATCGATCCCGGCAATATGGTCGGTCTGACCGTACCGGGCCACCAGCGCCACGCCGATGTCGCGGGGAATCCCATAGCCGAGCCCCTCCAAAAATGCGCAGATCTCGAGCGGCTGGCTGGAAAGCGCGACCGCCTCCACCCGCTGCTCACGCAGCCAATGCTGCACCCTCGCCTGGGTGATTTCGGCCCCTGGCAGAAAAAGCGGCGTCACCTGCCCGGCGGCAGGATGGAGCGCCTGCTCGGACAGATAGGCGCCGAGGACCAGACCGCGGCTGCGTTCATACACTTCGCGCGCCATGATAAGACCGATGCGCCGGTATCCCCGCTCGCGCAGCTGGGCGATGCAGAGCCGGGTGTTGTGCGTCTGATGCGCACAGACACGGTGCACGTTCAGGTTGGTAACGGAAAAGCCAATCGCCACCGTCGAAAAATTTTTCCACTCCAGATCCTCCATCGGACCCGGGTCCGGCAGGCGAGGCGAGAGAATCAACCCTTGGATGTTGCGCGCCCAGAGGAGCTTGCTCATCCGCTCGGCCGTCATTCCGGGCGCATTGATCTGAAACAGCTCGAGGTTGAAATTGCGCGCCTGGGCATAAGCGGTCGCGGCCTCAACCAGCAGGCGCTCGGTCACGTTCGTCTTGAGGGTGTCCTCAGGGCAGTACGTCGTGAGGTAGGCGATGACCCCGCCGAAGCGATGGGAGTTGCGGTGCCGGTAGGTCGACAACGCCGAAAGCATCGCGTCCTCCGTGTAGCCATATTGCCGCGCGGCAGCCTGCACCTTCGCGGCGGTCGCCGGGCTGATCCGGGAATCGTTCCGCAAGGCCAGGCCGACCGTCGTAAAATGGACGCCGGTGATGCGGGCGAGGTCGCGCAGGGTAACGCGTTCGTTCATAAGAAATCCGATGAGCGAAACGGAAGCCGTTGGCAAGCGCAGCCAGTGGCCGGCCCCGGGCGCCCGCCGGCACCTGGCTTTCAGCGGTCAGCTTGATCGACGCGTCCTCGTCCTCCCTTCACTGCGTCAGGGAGTAGCAGCAAGACCGTTCTTCCGCAGACTAGCTCGTGCTAAGCTAAGGGTAGAAACTCAGGAGGATGACCTTCGGCCGGGCAGTCCGATTTCGGCAGGTACACCGGATCAGCCCGACCACCCTCAATCTATTTCCAAAGCCATTTCAGGACCAAATCTGCCCGGAAAATAAGATTCTACGGGTAGAACATGAAGGAAGTTGAATGGTTAAATCCGGAGTCCGACTTTACGGACGGACCTCAACACCAACCCCGGTTACCCTATGAAAACTATGATACGTCTACGCTCGTCATCGAGCATGCTCAAGGTTGCAGCGGCAGCCCTTTGTCTGTCCGCCAGCTCCGGCTGGGTTGTCGCGCAAAGCGCCGCCGACAACACCACCGCCAACGATACCAGCGCCAACGATGCCAAAGCTCCGGTGGTCAAGATGAATGCCTTCTCCGTGTCTTCGGAAAAGGACTATGGCTACCGCCGCACCAGCAGCGTTACGTCCTCCAAAACCGGTGAAGAAATCTACAAAATGCCGCAGGCGATCGAAGTGATCAGCAGCGAACTTTTGAGCGACTTTCTCGCAAACAACGGCAACGAAGCTTTCCGCTACTCCTCCAGCGTGTCCGTAAAGGAAAACGCCGTCGGTCAGGCGGATGTCTTCAATCTCCGCGGTTTCGCTCTGCCTCGTTATTACAACGGCGTCGCCCTCGCCAACGCCTACAGTTTGGTTCCAGTGAATATCTGGGACAACATTGACCGCATCGAAGTCGTCAAAGGGCCCGTTGGACTCTACTATGCCAACACCACGCCCAACGGTGTGGCCAACTTCATCACCAAAAAGCCGCAGTTCATCAAAGCCGATACGCTCGAGGTGACCGCCGGCAACTACGGGTTCTACAAGGCGATTGTCGACCACCAGGCCCTCGTTGGCGAACACGCCGCCCTGCGCGTGATCGCGTCGGGGGGAACCCAGAATTCGGGCTACCATGAGGGGAGTCCCACTCGCTACACCTTCGTCTCACCGTCGGTCACCATTCGTCCCAACAGCAAACTGGAAATCACCGCCGAGGTCGATTATCTGAAGGAACACCTCGGTTATCAGGGCGGTGCCAATGCCTGGTCGTATTTTTATAACCCGCAGTGGCAGCAGAACCTCAAGAATCCCGATGCCGCCACGCTCACGTATTTCAAAAATACGTATGCGCTGGCCGATGACGCCGCCGCCCGCGCGTTCATCCAAACGCGCTGGTCCCCGCCGA
>JBDTJA010000333.1:0-12177 GCA_039936075.1 Opitutaceae bacterium
CTTTGGAAGTATACGCCTGGAGCGACCATTCTAACGGGAGTGATTCCCGCACCGCCTCCATCAACCCCGGACCTTTTACGTGTCAGTCGCAGCCCCTACATCCCGGGGTTGGCTCCGAAGCTCGTTACCGGAGGCCTAACTTTAACGTTTAGCCAAGGCATTGATAACCACGTTGGAACTCCTGGAGCTTTGGCCCCCACCGTGTATCAAGCTAGCGCGAGTCTGGATTTCACCGACCCACTCACTAGGCTCACCGTCGATGGTCCTGTGGTAATCAACGTGGCCGGCGATATCACGCTCGGCACCCCGAGCGGCGCAAAAATCATCGTCGGCCCGATGGGTTCAGCCGAAATTCATTTCAGCGGGACATTTTCATGCGTGGATCTCACCGGGGGCGGAATCGAGAACCAAAGTTTCAATCCGTTGAAACTGGTCTTCATCGGAACAGGAACGGGCGTGAATACTTTTAACTGCACGACCGATTTCTACGGCGCCATATATACGCCCAATGCCGACATAACTTGGAGTGGCGGCAACCTTTATGGCGCCCTTTCGGCAAAAAACATCACGCTGAACGGCGGTTGGGTGCATTACGATGTGGCGCTTCGGAAACTTTCTGTCGGGGGGGTAGATTCAGTTTACGTGATCAGCAAGTGGCGGGAAATCACCAGTCCCACCGATCCTGACCGGGTGCCGGGGTGGTAGAATAAATTTTTGCCATTTTACTAGGACGTTTTTTCAAACCCGGGTTGCCATTCCGATCGGAAGTGAGGAATCCAGTTGGATATCGTCGACGCCCGCTGCTGAGCCTCACGGGATCCTTCTCGAGGCTCAGGATGACAATCGCTGAATCCGGGGTTTGAAAATACTCCCTAATAAACCGGTGGCTGGTTCGTGATCCTTTTGAACCCTTAACCAGGAGGCTAACATGAAAGGACGAATGGTCATTCCAGCGGCGGTGGCGATGGCGCTGCACGCCTGTTTGCTCTTCGGATTTAATCATCCTCGCGTGATCACGGTAGGCGATCGTCACCGGCTGCCTATCCCACTCGATCCGGTGCCAAAGGAGACGATCAGAGTGGAAGTGTCAGCCGACCCCAGAAACTCGGACGACCCGCCACCCGCGGGCAACCCGGCGCCTGTACCGGTGCAATTGCCCGAGTTGCCCTCCCGTGAGACGATCACTGAAATTACGATGGAGCGCACCGTGCCGAGACCGCAACCGATCGCGACCACGACCATTCCGCGGGGTCCAATCGGAATTCCCACCGGGAATATCAATGGAACCGGCCCGAGTGAGGGCGGCGTGTTTTCCCCATCGCTGCTCGACAATCCGCCGCGCACGAAATCACAGGTCTCGCCCATCTATCCGTACGAAGCCCGCATGGCGGGGCGGCCGGGGGCGGTGCTGGTGGAGTTTGTCGTGGACGAGTCCGGTCGCGTGCTGGAGCCACATGTGCTGTCCTCGAATGATCCGCTCTTTGACGCCCCGACGCTGCGCGCGGTCGCCAAGTGGCGGTTTGAGCCGGGCCGGAGGGACGGGCGCGTGGTGCGTTTCCGGATGACCGTGCCCGTGGCGTTTGCGGTGAATCAGTAAACCGCCAACCGTGAGTGGCTCAACCCGTCATCCTGAACGAAGTGAAGGATCCTGTTGATCTTCGTCAAAACCGCGCGTCGGCGCACTGGATCCTTCGCGAGGCTCAGGATGACAATCTCGGATTCGCCAGATTTCGCCTTCGTCGATGTGTGGGTGCGACAAGTACCAGAAGCTTATTGCACCGAGGCGATACGGGAGGCGGCGCCCGGTTTCCGTCCGGGCAGCTGCACCGTATCGCCGACATATCGGCCGAGCAGCTGCCTTCCGAGCGGTGAAGACGGAGTCACCACCAGCACAGTGTGACGGAGGTGGGGCAACTCGAGGCCGCCGGCGCGGGGACTGAGAAAATACCAAGTGGCCCGGCCGCGTTCGTCATGGATTTCCACAAGCGCCCCGAGGGCGATGGGTGCAGCCGCGATGAATTCGGGCAACGCCAGGACCGAGATGAGCCTGATGCTTTCTTCGATCTCGACGGCCTGCCGGGCCTGACCCTCGGCGAGGTAGCCAGCCTCGAGGCTGTGCGTGTCGTACTGATTCTTCGCGCGGCTCTCCTCGCTGATGGCCTCGTCGCGCGCGAGTTGGGCGGCGTTGACCTGGAGGGCGAGAGTGGCGCGGAGGTTGGCGAGGATGCTCTCGCGCAAGGCGGATTTGCTCACAGGGAAAACGGCGTTACCAGCGATGATACGCCGCATGACCTGGTTTCGCCGCGCCGAACGTGCCGGTGCACGTGGCACAAATGGTTCCGTCGGCAGAGAGAGAGCCTTCAACCCGGGCACGATCTGCAGTGGACTTGATCGCGCGCGCCTCGCGGGCGGGCTTGGTGTCCGCGGGCGTCGGCTGAAAGAGCTTGATTGGGTAGGTGGCGGTGACGGTGCAGGGCGGGGCCATTAGGGCGTCGCGTTGCATTAGGTGGCAGGCGGCGCCCCCATTGCAGTGGCAGTCAAGCAGGGAACCGACGATGCCGTCGCTGAGTACGCCCGGAACGGCGGCATAGTGGGCCCCCAGGCGCCAAGCAGCGAAAAATGCCCAGTTTGGGCGGACAAAACTGCGGATCTGAAGCCGTTGGGGGTTAACGGGACCGCAACCGAAGCAGATGCCGGTCGGAGGGTAGCGCTCTTCGGAGCAATGGTTGGAGAGGCCCATGTTACGTAAATCCACGTCAGTATTTACCGTAAATTTAGGAAGAGTTTTTGGCTCGCGGAGTGGGTAATAAGCCTCATTTTGGCACACAGTTAGGTAAATCCTGTCTACAAAGCTAAACGCATGGCGCGCAAAATCTGTTTTATCAACTATAAGGGCGGGGTGGGGAAGACCTCCATCATCGTCAACACGGCGGCGTGTCTGGCCAAGCTGGGCAAACGCGTTCTGTTGTTCGATTTCGATACGCAGTCGAATAGCAGCATCTGGTTGCTGCGTCTCGAGCGCTGGAACAAAATCAACGCCACCGGAGAAGGTTCTTTTTTCTCCATCTTTGAGCCCGGCACTGCGAAGGTGATGGACCTCATCATCAAGGACGTCGTCGAGGACAAGAACGGCCTGAAGGCGCTCCCCGGCCTCGATCTCGTGCCGACCACGTTCAATCTCGTTGATCTGGAAAGCGAATACGAGGGCGACCCCAAGCGTCCGCCTTACGTCGTCTTTCAGGAGCAACTCGCCGCGATCGAGTCGAACTACGATTTCATCCTCTTCGACTGTCCGCCGAATATCCTGCGGGCCTCGCAGTGCGGCGTGTTTGCCGCGAACGAGATCTATGTGCCGATCAATCCCGACGCGCTGAGCCTGATTGGTTTCACGCTGCTGATCGAGAAGCTCGGCAAGTTCCACCAGCTCTCCGCCAGCTTCCGCAAGGCTTCCATGGGCGTACCGGCGCAGGTGCAGGGCGCGATTTTCAATTCCATCAAGACCGGCACCGACATCGAGGTGCCGAAAATGAGAATGCAATTGCGGATGAACCAGTTTCGCGCCGCCAAACGCGTTGCGCAGACCGCGAAGATTTTCGACACGCAGATCCGCGACGCCATGATCGTCCGTCGCGCCGTCACCCTCGGCCTGCCCGTGGTTCTGGTCAGCCAGGACGGTCCCGACGCCGTTGGGACTGCCGACAATGTCGTCAACGACTACCGCAAGCTCGCCACCGAGATCGTGCGGCACGGCCAGCAGTAAGTCTCCTTATTTTTCACGCACATGTCTGACAATAAATTCACGGCCAAGGATTGGGATGAAGTGCGCTCGGCGTTTGCGGCGTCGATCATGGTGAACACGCCGCTAAGCAGTCTGGCGCAGAACCTGGATGGCCCTGACTGGCCCGTGCGGGGCAAGGAAGAGACCCCGGCAGCGTACATTGATCTCAGCTATGACGAGATGCTGGCGCTGCTGGCGATGAAAGGCATGACGCCGGCGCGCGCGGATTTTCTCATCACGTTGCTGAAGGAGACGCTGGCCTTCGACAATCCGTTTGGCGAAATGGTGATGCAGGCCGAGGCCACGGCGTTGAAGGACAACCAGCTGCTGAAAAATCTCGCGAAGCTCGGCATCCCGGAGAATTTCCCCATCGGGCTGACGGCGTTGTCCCCGGACACGATTGAGTTCTGCAAACTCGAAAATCTGGCGACGCTGGGGGAGTTTTGTATTTTCGCGCAGGGCATGTCCCAAAACGTCATTGTGGGCGGCGATTTCCGGAAGTTGCTCAACGCGCTGTCGCACGTGGATGAGGCCTCGCTGGCGGAGTCACTGCCGTTCCGCATGGGGACGAAGGGTCTCCACCTGCCGGAGGCCATGGTTCAGGCTTCCCGGGCCCCGGCGCCGTTGAAGCGTTCCCAACAGGCGGTGGATTGGTTCAAAGACGAATTTGAGGCGATCAAGCAGGGTTTGAAGACCGGCGTATCCCTGCAGCGTTACCTGCAAGTGCTCGGCAACGCCGATGCGGAACGCCGGGCGGCGGAGTTGCTGACGCCGCTCCTCAAGGCCTCGGGCGTATCCGGCGTCAAAAAGGGCGGATTTTTCGGTTCGCTTGGACGTCTTTTCGGTAAATAGTGCGGGGTATGCCTGATACGCCTGCACCTACGCCGACGCCCGGGCCCATCAAATTTCCCGTGGCCAACACCAGTGGCGGTCCCCGCCCGCTGGTTCTCATGCGCCGGCGTCGGACCCTGAGCAAGTCGCCCTACGAGATATCTGAACGAACCGAGGCTGCGCGTGAATCCATCAAGGCCGTGGTTGCCGCCACGCGCACGCCATTTGCCGGGGGGGCGGTTTTGGATCGGTCGCAGGCGAGCGAACTGGAGCGTTCCCTGCGCCATTTGGAAGCGTCGCTGGCCGAGCGCGAACGCCTCGTGGTCGAGACCGAGATCAAACTTTCCGAACACGAGCGCGACCTTGCGGAGATGGAAGCGCTGCTGATGGCCCGCGAGCAGCTGCTGCTGGCGTCGCGGCAGGCGTCACCCAAGAAGACTGCGCTGTCCAAGGAGGAGCAGGTGGCACTGGAGCAGCTGCGAGCCGAGCTGGAACGCCAGGAGGCGACGCTGAAGGAAGCGCGGGGGGCGATTCGCGAGCGCGAGCAATTTCTGGAAGACAGCGAGACTCGTCTGTTCGAGAAGGTGCAAATGCAGCAGGAAAAGGAGACGGAGCTGGAGCAGCGAGAGGAAGATCTGCGGACGCGCTCCAAGGAATTTCGTGAGAAACTGGCCACCCTTGACCCGGAGGCGGCGGCCGCCTTGGGGGAAGATGCGCCCAAGAAGCTCGACGAATTCAACGAATAAAGCGGCGTGCCGGTCCGCGGTAACCCCGTGGTTGACCTGTTGCTGGGCGGTCGCGAAGCTTTTTGAAACATTTTTGCTTTCCACCCGTCCCAAGACCTTTTCCGATCATCCCCTTTATGAAATTTTTCCTCCCCGCGCTTGGCGTTTTGACCCTGGGCTTCTGCAGCTTGGCCCATGCACAGGACGAGTCCTCTTCGGCTAATCCCGAGGAAGTCATCACGGATTTCGGCATCGAGGAGTATCTCGCGATCCCGAAATTCACTCTGACCGTGGGCGGCCGGGCAATCAGCGGCGCGAAGGCGACCTTCAGTGGCAGCGGGAATGTGGCGTCCTTCAACCCCGGCAGCGATATCACCACCGTGGGGCGGACTAGGACTTATGCGGACGGCGACGTCTTGGCCAACAACCAACCTTACACCTATACGTATGTTAACCCGGATGGCTCGGCCGGGACGAAGTTGGCTAACCCGACCCCGGCCGGCTTCACCAACTCGTGGGCCATGCTGAGTCTGTCGCAGCTCCGCGATGACGGTAACATCGATTTTCACTCCTATCTCGCGAACACGATGGATTCCGGCCCCCGACAGGAAAATCCGAAGGGAGGCAGCGGCATTGATATCTCTCTTTCCCGTGACCTGGGTCACATTACCAAGAAATTGGACTGGAAGCTTTTGTTTGGGGTCAGCCTGACCGATATTAAATCCCGCACGAGCGACACGCTCCAAGCGGCGGTAACCACCACCACGGACACGTATGCGCCCGACACCAGTGTTTCGGGATCCCTGCCAACCACGGTTCCGTACACTGCGCCGAATTTCACGCTGGTGCCGGTTTTGGGTGACGACGGCCTTCCAACCTACGATGTGAACGGCTCGCAGATCTTCCGGTACGATGACAAGACCGTTTATCTTTCAACGACGCCGATCGGGCGGACCCAAACCGTGACGGGCGGCACAGTGTATAATATCTGGGAATTGAAGGGGGCCTATTTTACCTTCCGCGTCGGGCCCGTCTTCAACTACTCGTTCTCCGACCATCTGCGCGCCAGCTTGAGCGCGGGCTTCGCGCTCGTATATGTCGGCACCACTTACACCATCGAGCAGGATTACGTGCCCGTAACCGGAGATGTCGTGGTCTCGACCGTGCGGAGCGATGAGAGCAGGGCGCTACCCGGATATTTCGTGGATGCGACCTTGGAATACGACATCACGGAACGGACCGGCTTCTATGCCGGCTACGGTATGCAGAACACTGGCAGTTTTGTGCAGACCTCGTCCCTCAATGATCCCATCACGGGCAGCACGGCGAGCTACAAGGCCGCGGTTGACCTGAGCAGTCTCCAGGGCTTCCGCATGGGCCTGACCTACCGGTTTTGATCGGGATTTCACGTCACAGACCTGACCGGCCGGACTCTAGAGTCCGGCCTCTTTTTTCTCGCTTCTGGCTTTCCAATCCGGAGGGGCTGGGGCTTGCTGGGAGCGCGTGAAGAATGACGCCAAGCCTCTCTGGCCGATTGCCACTTTGATGGCACTTACGGGGCTTAACCTGCTCGATTATCTTGACCGGCAGTTGCTCGCCGCCGTCCTGCCGGTACTCCAGCCTTCGCTGCACATCGGGGACGAGCAAGCGGGCACCATTGCGACGGCGTTCATGCTCGGCTACTTTCTGACCGCCCCGATTTTCGGCTGGCTCGGAGACCGCCTGCCGAGGCGCTGGCTCGTGGCGGGTGGCGTGTTTGTCTGGAGCTTGGGGACGCTGTTGTCGGGGCATGCCAGCAGCTATGTCATGATGATCTGCTTTCGCGTGCTGGTGGGATTTGGCGAAGCCAGCTTCGGCACCATCAGTCCCGGGTGGATCGCGGATCTGTTTCGGCCCGCCAAACGCAATAACGCGATCACGATTTTCTATTTTGCGATCCCGGTTGGGTCCGCGCTCGGGTACCTGATGGGCACCTACCTCGCGGTCCATCATGGGTGGCGGTCGGCATTTCTCTGGGCGGGTTATCCGGGACTGCTCCTTGCGTTCACGTTGTTTTTTTTCCGTGAGCCCCGACGGGGAGCTTCCGAGCCCGAGGGAACGCCGCTAACGGCGGGCGAACTTCCCGGCTGGCGCAGTTATCTCACTTTGGGCCGACGCCCCGCGTACCTGCTGGTCGTCGCGGGCTACGTCGCCCAAACGTTCGCGATGGGTGGCTTTTCTTTCTGGGCTCC
Organism: Opitutaceae bacterium; assembly: GCA_039936075.1. Classification (GTDB taxonomy): domain Bacteria; phylum Verrucomicrobiota; class Verrucomicrobiia; order Opitutales; family Opitutaceae; genus Opi-474. Next base: position 7,566 of record JBDTJA010000333.1, read on the forward strand.
CAGCTTCTTGTACCGCGTGCACCACATGGCTCTCGACCAGGCGGGGTTCTTTTTCAGCGCGTCGCTGGCCGGCACGGGACTGGTCGCGACGCTGGCGGGCGGCTTTCTCGCGACGAAGTGGCAACAGCGAACCGGTACCGGTTATGCATGGATGCTGGCGCTGAGCGCGGTGCTGGCCGCGCCGGTGGCGTTTGCGGCCTTCACCTTGTCGGACCTCGGCCACGCAAAGATCGCGCTCCTCGCCACGATGTTCCTGCTGTTTCTCTCCACCGGACCCGTGAACACCCTCATCATTGAAACGGTGCCCGCGATGATGCGGGCCACCGCGATGGCAGCGTCGATTTTTGCCATCCACTTTTTGGGCGATCTCTGGTCGGCGAAGATCATTGGTAAACTCTCGGATCAATGGGGCGATCTGCAGCGTGCCGTGCTCTGGGTCCTTCCCGGTGCCCTGGTGGTTTCAGCCGGTTTCTGGTGCGCGCTGGTCGTTTACGTTCGAAAGGCCCGGGCCGCCACAAGCTGAGCACCCGGATTCAGGCCGACAAATCCAGCAGCACGTCCGTCACGCTGCGGAGCTGCCCGGGCGGGAAAAATCCGTTTATCCGCGTGATGACTTGCTGGATAATTCCGTCCGGACAACTCGCGCCGCCGGTGATCAGCACCCGCTTTGGCGCAAAGGGAGTGGGAGGCCGACCCGCCAAAGGCTCGGCGTCGGCTGGCCAGAGAGGGCGCGGATCCGTGCGTCCCGCACCGCTCCCCACGTAATGGTGGTGCTCAACCGCTTCGCGCGAGAGGATGTTGCGCTCGGACTGGATGAAGAACGCCTTCCCATCGAGTCGCTGCTCGCACAGGCGGTAGAGCTGGTACGTGTTCGAGGAATTTTTCCCGCCCAGCACGAACGCCGCATCGAGCGGCTCGGCCAAGGCGCGGCTGAGGGCGTCCTGGTTAACCTGCGTGGCGTAGCATAATGTATCGCGGCGGCCACCCCCGCCGACCCGCGTGTCGTCGCCGTACTTCGCCCGGTACACTTGGCGCAGGTACTCGATGATTCCGAGCGTCTCGTTCATCAACAGCGTCGTTTGGTTCACCACCGCCACGCGCTCGAGGTGTTTCTCAACATCGAAGCCCGGCGTATGCCGGCCGGCAAAGAGATCATGAAACCGGGCGCGCACCGCCGGGTCCTGGCTGGCGATGATCTCCCCAAGCTGGCGCGCCTCCTCGAGATTGCGGACGATCACCGCATGCGCGTGGCGACGCGTGTTGGAGAACGTCGCCTTGGTTTCCTCATGCTCGCGCTTGCCGTGGATGATGACGGTGTAGCCCTCGCGGCCATAGGTGCGGGCCGCCTTCCAGACTTTTTCCACCAGCATGCAGGTGGCATCATACTGGCAGACGGCGATACCCTTGCGGACGAGGCGGCGCTTGTCGTCGTCAGTCGCGCCGAAGGCGGGGATGATCACGATGTCATCGGGCGTGAGGGTGTCCCAGAGCAGCGTGTTTGAATTTACGCTTCCCGCCTTTGGCGACGGATCCCTCGTCCCGGGTGGTTCGGCGGACAGGTCGGCGGGGAGGGCGGAGGCATGCCGGCCGTCGGTGGTGTAGGCTTCGCCCTTGTCGGTTTGAAGATAACGCAGTCCGCGGCGGAGGAGATCTTCATTCACGAACGGATTATGAATCAGCTCCGAGAGCATGAACACGCGGCGGTGGGGGTTTTCCGCGAGGGTCTCGTATGCCCGTTCGATCGCGTTTTTCACGCCGAGGCAGAAGCCGAAATGACTGGGGATGATGTACTGGACCGCACCAAAGTTCAGGGTGACGGGAGCCGTCGCCGAACGCTCGTGCTGGCGGGCGATCGCCTTGATCGCGGCGCAGAGCTGCGATTGGTACAGCGCGCCCGCCACGGCGTCCTGGGCGTAGATGGCGGTATTGCGCTCCTGGGCGGGACGGAACTTGTAGATGAAATCATTCTCGCCGAGATGCAGGTAAGGAATGTCGACAAGATAGGGATCCAATTTGCCGAGCAATGCTACCAGCGCCGGGGTGAGTGCCGAGGGCTGGGCGGCAAGCGAGTCGAGCGACTGAAAAACGACATCACGGGCCGCGGAAGAATCTCTGACTTGAGTGAAGAAAACGCGATACGAACGCCCATCGGCGTCGGCGGAAAAGTATTCCACGGCCGGGGTATGGTCTGAAAAAGCCGCCTCCAGCTGGCGCGTCGCGGCAGCGGAATCCAGCCCGACGAAAGGCAGGTCGCGCTTGCTCCCGACCTGGCGCACAGCGAGTTGGTTGCTCGCGTTGAAGGCAAGCAGCGCAGTGACGATCGAAGCTTCCACGATAGCCGGGGACATCGCGGCACTGTGGCTCACGCGCGGTGGAACGGCAAGGCCGGGAAGCAGACGAGGTGGCCGTGCGCTCCGCGCGCGGCATTCGAACCTACCGCGCGGCGGAACGCACGGCCCTCCTACAGGCTCAGCAAAAAGTTCTTTCGTCCGAGGACGTGGCCGTTGCCGAGGAGTTCCAGGTGATGGCGGCCGGGATAGTGTTTTCGCGTCGTGAAATTTTGCAGCGTCTGCCGCTTGCGGAGTTTCAAGGTTCCGCCGGGGGCGAGGCTGACTTCGCGCAGCTTGAACACTTTGGGCGCGGTCCCACCGGAGGCCTTCACGTAGTCTATGCGGTAATCGATCACAAGCCGCTGCGCCTTGCGCGACGTTGAGGTGAGCGTGAAGGAGAACTCGAGGCTCTGACCGAGAATTAGTTTTGCCGGAGTGAGCCGGAAAGCACTGAGCCGGGTGGCAGGCTTGCCGGTGAACTGGAAAAGCCGGAGCGCCCGCTGGTAGCCGGCCTTGATGAGCGAGCGCGCGGCCCGCTTCGCGATCCACTGGGTCAAGGGATGATCGAGGTCCCACGAACCCAATCGGGCGAGCATCCAGTCGGAGTGGTCTTTGGAAATGTCGTAGAGATGATTGGCGACCGATTTGCGGACATAGAGGCTCGGATCCGCCCGAAGATTTTCGAGGATGACCGCGGTCGGTGTGGGGTCGGCGACGAGCGCCTCCAGCCGGGACGACCAAGGCAACCGCGGGCGGGAGCCTTCGCTGGCCAGTCGGCGAACGTGTTCATTCGGGTCGAGCGACCAGCGCTGCATGATCGCAACGGTGCGCGCGAGATCGCGGCGGAGGAATTCGCGGATGGCGAACTCTGCCGAGGAGTAGCGCGTGAGAAAATGCAGCGCCTCTAGCGACTCTTCGAAATGGTCGGCGCCATACACGCCGACAAAGTCCGGCAGCATCATGCCGACAAAATCGCCGGTCAGCCGGGGCGCCACTTTGCGCAGGACGGTCAGGGCGGCAGGATAGTCGGCGGGCAGCGTCGCTCTGAGCGCCTGGGTGCCATGACGCATCCGCTGCAGCAGCGAGAGCGGTTCCAAACCGATGGTGACGAGCTGGAGAAAACGTTTCTGATCAAAGCGCGAATATTGATTCGCGATCAAGGCACCGACCTGGCGAAACCGCGCCGGGTTGAAAATGTCCCTGAGCGCCGGCTGGGCCAGTTCGGCCATGGCAGCTTAGCTTTGGAGGACTTCAGCGAGCTTGGCGCCGTTTTTGCCGCCACCCATCGCGAAGTCGGGTTTGCCGCCGCCCTTGCCGTCCAGCTTGGCGGCGAGTTCGGACACGCGCTTGCCGGCTTGGTGACCCGCCTTGATGGCGGCAGGTGAACAGAAAATGGCGAGGCTGGCGCGCCCCTCGAAAACCGCGCCCACCGTCACCATGCCCTCACCGACTTTCGCAAGGATCTGGGAGCCGAGGGAGCGAAGGGATTCGGGAGTGTCGACGCTGACGACGGCGGTGACGAATTTGAGGCCGTCACGTTCAGTGGCCTTGGCGGCAAGTTCCTCGGCGAGGCCGGCGGAGGCCTTCTGCTGAAATATCTTCAGTTGCTTCTCGAGCTCCTTTTGGTGCGCGAGCAGAGACTCGAGTTTCTTGGCGACATCCGCCGGACCGGCAGAGAGATGGGCGCTGACGGCGGCCAAAGCGGCCTCGCGGTGCATGATGAAATCGAGGGCGGGCTGGCCGGCAAAGGCCTCGATGCGCCGGGTACCGGCGGCGATCGCCATCTCGGCGGCGATCTTGATCGGGCCGATTTCTCCCGTCGTGGCAACGTGTGTGCCGCCGCAGAGCTCCCGGCTGTAACCACCGATGTCCACCAGACGGACATACTTGCCGTATTTGTCGCCGAAGAACGCGAGGACGTCGTCAGGCTTCTTCGTGAACTCAATCTCGGCGGAGACGACGGGACCATTATCGATCACCCTGGCGTTGACGAGTTGCTCGACCTCCTGGAGTTGGGCGGGCGTGACGGCCTCAAAATGGGAGAAGTCGAAGCGGAGGCGTTCCGGGGTCTTGTGTGTGCCAGACTGCCGGACATGGGTCCCAAGGACCTTGCGTAACGCCCATTGGAGCAAGTGCGTGGCCGAGTGGTGGCGAGCGATGGCCCGACGGCGAACCAAATCTACATGCAATGCCGCAGTGGCACCGACGGTGACGACTGAGGGTACATCGGCGACCAGGAGCTTATGTAAATGCCGGCCCGATTTGTCCTTCACGCAGTCGAT
>JBDTJA010000334.1:0-15757 GCA_039936075.1 Opitutaceae bacterium
TGTCGTTTAATTGCCCCGTGCTTTGCTCGATGGCCTCGAGTTGGTGGGCGCGGGACGCCATACCGGCGACGCCGGAACCACCCGTGAGCGAAAAACGATTGAGGAAAAGCCGGTCGAGCCCCGACAGATGTTTCCGGATCAGGCGTTCGTCGCGTGCCGCCGGTGTTTCGAACGTATGATCGGATTTGTCATCTTTGCCCTGAAATTGACGGGGCATTATACGCGGCAATGGTGCGGGCGGGGTCGGATCGGGCCGCCCTCGAACCATGAAAAGCGGAAGCGTAATCACGGGTTCCGGTTTTACGGGAGTGAGAGCAAGCGACGGAGCGGTTCGGGGATCAGGTGCGGCTCGCGCTTGGTTGGGATCAATGCGCGGTCGCGGGGCACCGGCCAGGCGTGCCGAACGGTGGACCACGGCAGAGTCGGGCTGGCCCGCCTTGGGATCGTAGGGCGGAAGACCCTCGCGAACTTCACTCGCAATTGTCCCCGAACTGCCCGCGGCATCCGCCATGCCGGGCAGCAGGAGGAACCCGGCGAGGGCCAGATCACGCACGGTGCGCCGCAGCCAAACGAGTGGAGGTCGCAAACGACGCATGGAGATGCTGGGAAGCGGCGGCGATTAATCCGTAACGACGGACTCCGGCTTCAGGTTGCGACTGAAATTCCCCGCAGTTGTTTCCCCGAGCCCTACAGCCGGGACACTCTCCTCAACGACGCTTTGCCGGCACAATTTCGGCCCACTCCTCGTCGGTCAGCTGCAAGGCCGCGGCGCCGATGTTTTCCTGCAAGTGTTCGACGCTGGACGTGCCGGGAATGGGGAGAATCACGGGCGAGCGGTGCAGCAGCCACGCCAACGCGAGCTGGGAGCGCGTGGCGCCGTGCTGGGCGGCGGCTTTGGCCAGTCGACCGCCGGAGCGCGTCATCTTGCCGGCTGCCAGCGGAAACCACGGGATGAAACCAAGGTTATGCTTCGTACAATATTCAACCACGGCTTCACTCTGCCGGTTGCTGAGATTGTACAGGTTCTGGACGCTCACGATTTTCACGAGGCGGCGGGCGCGAATGATTTCAGGGACGGAAACTTCGGAAAGGCCAATGTGTCGAATCTTGCCCGCGCGTTGCAGTTCCTTCAACGCACCGAGTGACTCGCCCATGGGGACTTTGGGATCGATGCGATGCAATTGATAGAGATCGATCCGATCGATCTTGAGCCGACGCAGGCTCATCTCGACGCATTGACGGAGGTATTCGGGACGGCCGACGGGGGCCCATTGAGCTGGGCCGGACCGCGTGAGCCCTCCCTTCGTGGCAATCACGAGTCCCTTGGGATACGGGTGCAGTGCCTCGGCGATCAGCCGCTCGCTCACTTCGGGGCCGTAGGAATCAGCGGTGTCGATGAGGTTGACGCCCAAGTCCACCGCCTTGCGCAACACCCGCCGCGCGACCGCCGGATCCTTCGGTTCGCCCCACACCCCTTCGCCCGTGAGGCGCATCGAGCCGAACCCGAGACGATGAACGGTGAGGTCGCCTCCGAGTTTTAGCCGGCCGCTGTAGTTCGCGTTCGTGGGCAGACGGGAGAGCTTGGTTTTCATGGAATGAGAAATCGTGGGCGAGTGATCGTTGGACAGTGACCGACCAGTTAAGCTCCACTGCGTTCCTTGCCCGGGCCGGAAGATCGCCGATCTTCCCACGCAGGCGGTGTTTCGCAGAATGCCACGAGCGATCGGATGGACGCAGGCGACGGGCGCAGGTGATGGCTGTGGGCGACTGCAGCTCAAACCGGTCGCTACTTCCCCGCGCAAAAGAAAAAAGGAGTCGCCCGTGGTGAGTAAGCGCGGATATCTCTCCATCTGGCATGATGAAACTCCCGCACCCGGCGTTGGTGGATCTGCTGCAACGCGCTTATTCCGCGGAACGAGCAGCGGCGTTCGCTTATATCGGGCATGCGGCCTCCCTGCGCGACCCGGCCGCCAAGGTAGCGGTCAAGCAGATCGAAGATGACGAATGGGCGCATCGGGCACATGTGCGGGAGCTGATGGCCCGCTACGACGTGGACGTCTCGCGTTGGTATGAGGTTAAATACTACGGAATCGGCAAAGTGATCGCGGCCAGCTGCCACGTGATCGGCTGGTTCATGCCATACTTTTTCGCAGGCCGCCTGGAGAGCGGAAATGTCTGCGAGTACTTCGTCATGATGCATTACTTTCACTCGTTGGGGATCCGCGACCACGACGCGATTCTCTACGAGATGGGGATGAAGGAAAAAGACCACGAGGTCTACTTTCTCGAGCAGATCAAGACGAGCCGGCTGCTGCCCTACTTCGAAAAGGTTTTTTCCTGGGGGCGGCAGAGCAGCCGCAACGACGTGCAGCCGGAGAGCAAGTTTGCCGTGGAAGACTCGCATCGGTATTGCACGACCTACCGGGTTGGATCGGCCAAGACCCCGACAACCGTCACCAGACGATGAGTCCCCATGATTCCTAGTGCCGACCGCCAACCCCGCGATGGCTGGTTGGTAACCTTAGTGGAAATGAGCGCCTGGTTCGGCGTGCTCCTGCAGCTTTACCTGTCATTACGGACTGGGTTTGAGCCTGGAAAGTCTGTGGTTTACGGGTTCGTCATGTATCTGGGGTATTTCACGGTCTTGACTAACCTGTTCGTCGCCATCGGCCTGACTTGGTCACGATTGCTGCCTGCATCGAGTGGTGGACATTTTTTTGGTCGACCGGATGTTTTGGCCACCATGACCGCTAGTATCTTCATGGTGGGGCTGGCCTATCATTTTTTGCTGCGGCACGTATGGAATCCGCAGGGTCTGAATTGGGTGGCGGATTTTGTGCTGCATTACGCCACGCCTCTAAGTTGCTGTGCGTATTGGTGGATCAATGCGCCGAAGCAAACCCTCTCCTGGGTCGGCCCGCTGGGTTGGAGCCTCTATCCGCTGGCTTACCTGGCCTATGCATTGATCCGCGGCGAACTGCTGGAGGTTTATCCCTACCACTTCATTGATGTTGGCCAACTCGGCTGGGCGAAGACGTTGCGAAATTCCGCTGGGCTGCTGATTGTCTTCCTCGTCATCGGTTTGGGCATGGTGGTGCTGGCGAAGTTGCAAACGCGCCGTCGATCACCCGCCGCGCCGCCCGAATAAAGCTGGCCGGCGCCGGGAGCATGCGCTGAATTCGGCGCCGATATGGAAGAGACCTCCCCTCCTCGTTCGCCGGCCATGGCTCTCCCGTTGCGCAATGAATTTGACGAGGACCGTTACATGCAGCTCTACCCCGACGTGGCGGCGGCGTTATCCGTCGGGAGCATTGACTCGGGCTGGCAGCACTACCTTCAGCACGGGTTTCCGGAGGGCCGGCGCTGGGTGGCCAAGGCGGATCCACTCATCGGCGTCTCGCAGGAAATTTCCCCCCAGGATGAAATGTTTCGCGGTAACGCCGTGCACTACTTCGGCACCGGTGTCTCCGCTCTGGAATGCATCGAGTCGGCGCTTTACGCCGTGCGCCAGGAGCGGATTGGGATCAAGCGCGTGCTCGACCTGCCCTGTGGTCACGGGCGCGTCATGCGTTTTCTGCGCAAGGCGTTTCCCGCGGCCGAACTGACGGGCTGCGATCTCAATCGTGACGGAGTGGAGTACTGCGCCCAAACATTTGGCGCCGTTCCGGTTCCTTCCCAGGTCAACCCCGATGCGATCCCACTCCTGCCCGGTTTTGATTTGATCTGGTGCGGCTCATTGCTGACGCATCTTCCCGAAAAGCAATGGGCGGCGTTCCTCCGGCTTTTCCAGCGCGTGCTCCTGCCTGGCGGGATCGTGGTCTTCACCACGCATGGCCGTCTCGCGCAGCGCGAGCTCGCCGCGGGCAAACCCATCTACGGTCTCAACGAAAAGCAGATGAAACGCGTGCTCAAGGACCATGGGAAACGAGGGTTTGGCTATGTCGATTACGTAGAGATGCCCGGCTACGGAATCAGCCTCTCGTCGCCTTCCTTCGTGCTGGCGAATTTTATCCAGCCGTCCGGCTGGCGGCTTGTGAGCTATCTGGAAGCCGGTTGGGACAAGCGTCAGGATGTCGTTTGCCTGCAGCGCATGCTTTAACGTCCCCAGTTGGCCGAGACTGATTCAATTCCGCGATCGATCAGGGCGAACCTAATCACTTCACGAGGAGAATCCGCGTGGCGCCGGCCAGCGAAGGGGTTTCCGTGGGACGCGGATAAGTCTGCCAGAGCGTGTCCGTGCGGACGCGGCAGAACAGCAATTGCGCTCCGCGGATGGGCGGCCAGACGAAGATGTTGAGTTTATCGCGCCGGCCATAAGTCAGCGGCGTGATATAAACAACCAGCGGATCGCCGTGATCGACGAGGAGGATCTGGGCATCATCCTCCGAATCCATCACCGCGCCGAGCATGTCGTCATCCATAAAACCGAGAAATTTTCCGTTCGGCGCCTGCAGGACAATAAACTGGCAATCCGGCCCGAAAGATTTGGCGACGGGAAAAGTCGCCGGGCGCGGCAGCACCGCTTTCACCGTGAAGACGTTGGCTTCTGAAGGCGTCATGTCCTTAGCCAGCAGGTGCGCGGTCTTGCCGGATCCGGGGAAGAGTTCCCATGGCGTCGCCCGCACGAAGCTGGCAATCAGATTTTCGGTGGTACTGGCGCGTCCGGGGTCCGTGTAGCCCCTCACTCCCTGAATGACGATTCTCGCGCCATCCGCCAGCGGGAGGGCCGCCGGTGTCAGGGAGAGCGCCGCCTCGGCGGCGAAGAGCCCCGTGCCCAGAGTCGCAGCCAGCAGACCAAGCTTCGTCCAGAAAGTGAAATGGGACAGTCCAATGCTCATCCCTTATCCATGAGCGAGGCCCGGGCCGGTTTCGAGAAAAAGCCGTCAGGAAACGCGTCGTAGATTTGCGTAGGTCCTGTCGCAGGCGAGACTTCCCCGCAAATTGGGTTATCGCGCTCGCGCTGCAAGGCGTTCGAGCAGGGCAATCCGATCTTCGACGCTGACATCGTGACGCACGGGTGGGCACCGGCCCTTTAGCTGGTCACCTTGCTTAACGAGCAGGGCCCAACCCGCGGGAATCTCATGCCCGTTCACAATCTCCGCCGCGTCCACCACCAGATAGAGGAAATTGGCCGCCCGCCATCGTGCGAGTTTGGCGAACTTTGTGCCCTCGTAGAGCGCGATCTGCGCCGCCCGCAGCGCTCTCGTGACGGCGGTGTGGGTGGCATGCCGCGTTCCGCGCAGGTCCACGCAGTCGAATTCGGGAAACAGCTCCTCGCCTCGGTGCAAGTCCGGGTGATGCTCGCCGATCAGGCGGTTCAGCGCAGCGAGCCGGTCGGTCAGAGCCGTGATCTTTGCCCGCGTGGCTCCCTCCGGCGCGGCGTCGCGCAGAAAATCCGCGCGGCTGGTCTTGCACTCGAACACCGCCGTGACGGCTTGCGCGCCCAGTTGGCGCGTCGTCGCGGCGACGACATCAGCGCGATAGGACGAGCGCGGCAAATGGACCTCCGTGCCGGTCAGCGTCAACTGGTTCGCGCGCGCCCACGCGATGGTGAGAAGCTTGAGTTCGCGATGAGCGACGCCCTCCCCGCTAACGATGACTTTGCCCGGTTCGATCATCCATCAGAGGTCAACGAGGATGCGCCTCACGTCCATCCGGTTCTGATAACCTCGCGGTAGAATTGTCGTCGGCTCGCTGGGCGGAATCTATCGCGCATTCACCGCGACCCGGCTCGATCCAATTCAGGCGCTGCAGTACGAGTGGCGTGCCGTACTGTCGGCGCCGGGTTTCCGAAGGGCGAACCCCGCTCATCTACCTATTGCAGGAACATTCCCGGCCCATGCGCGGGAAATCGGACCGACCGCGCTGCATTGCAGAAGCTCACCCTGGCAGCGCGACGGAACTGCAGTGGGACCCTATGCGCGGTTCCAAGTCATCTGTCCCCCCGTGCGCCCAAAATTGTTCCCACCCTACCCGCATCAGCGCGTGCCCGACAAGGGCCGGTCGGGCGCCCATCGTGCCGTGATGCAGGCCCACCGATCTGGATGACCACGCGATACGCCGTTGCGACAACGGGTTGGGCACGCCCTGCGTTCACTGCACCAATGCTTTTCAGGGTTCTCATTGCGGACGACGCCAATCAGTCACGCGGGCGCTGTTGATCACGGCTTCTTTCGCGGTGATTTCGGCTTGTCCGGCTGCTTGTCGGCCGGCTTTTGGAAAAACGGCAGCGGCCGCTGCTGTTTTAGAAAACGTTGACCGTTCTTCCGGTCGCGGTCAGTCGGCAGGTATTTGGTTCCCATGGCCGGAAGTTTTATGGGATTACAGGCGCGCTTAAAGCTAAACCTTCTGCACTCGCGAGCCCGCTCCGTGACCGGCGTCTCGACTAAGCTAAGGCGGCTGCAGCCCCGGAGGTTCCCGTGATCCGCGCAAAACTAGCGCTCGCCACGCGCAATCGGCAGGCCCTCACCGAGGGGGTCACAACAAACTCGCCCGCCGGAGCTTGAGCAGGTTGGATTTAAAGGGGGCGTTACCTAGATCGACTTCAACTCGATCGTCAGCGGCAATACCAAGCGATACTTAAAAAATACTAGCGCGCCGCAAATAATTTCACTGCGGACCGGTTGGTGGAGAAGATAAAGAATCGTCGTCATGGTGTAGGCCACGGTGAAGTGCATCAACAAGCCCAGCTCCGCGGTCATCGGGCCGTCATCGCAGTTCGTCGGGCCGAGCAGTGCGCTGGCGACGTTTTGCAGCAGCTTCACGGGGCCCGTGCCACCGTTCATCTTCACGTCGATGAATGTACTGCTGAAATCTCGAGTTCCAGCGATGAGTCCGGTCCTGGGATCGCACGGAGGCGGTGCCGTCACGACAGCGTCGCTGCAAGGCGATGTCGCGGCGGGCTAAAGCGCAATTTTCCCAGCAGGAAGAGCGAGCTCCAGGCTCCACGTTCAGTCGATGCACGTTACAGCTGGGGATGCGCCTTAAAGAATTTCACGATGAGTTCCGCGCCGGCTGGAGCATAACGGTGGCCGCCGGAGTGCAGGTAAACCGCGACATCGGTGCCCTGCGATGAAGGGTAAGCGGTGTAGCCCATCGCGTTCGGCCGAAGCGGCCCGCAGCCGTCGAGCTTGAGCACGTAATCCAGCATTCTTTCCTGCGCGGAAAACTTCACCAGCGGATCCTGCGGGCTCGCGAGATGCAGGATGGGCTTGGGTTTGAATTTGTTATAGCCGTGCCCGAGTAGCGCCGCGGAAGGCGCAAAGGCGGCAAACGTGTCACCGCGCTCGGCCCACAGGAGGTAGGTAAACAGCCCGCCGTTGGAGTGGCCGGTCGCGTAGATGCGTTTGTCATCGACGGGATACTCGGCGCGCAGACTGGCCAGCATGACGTCGATGAAGCGCAGGTCGCGATCGCCCTGCATGCCGGCCCGGCTTTGCCAGCCGTTCCGGGTTCCCTCGTGGTCCACCAACGGAGAGGGCGTGGGCAGTCCCTGGGGATACACCACGATCGCCTCCGGCCAGTGCTCATGAATGGGGCACCCGCGCGCGGCCAGCCGGCTGGTCCCTCCGTGCCCGTGAAACACCAGCACCACCGGGCGTGCGCCACCCTGCCCCACTCCATCGGGAATATACACCAATGCCTCGCGCTTGACGCCGTCGACGGTCCATTCGCGCTGCACCAGTCCCGCCGCCGAGGTCAGGGTGGTGAGCACCAGCAGGGAAAGGAGGAATAGGGCGCACTTCATATCTTCCAAGACGCTTCCTCTCCGGATTCGTTACCCCAGACGAGCCCGCTGGCTGTAATTGCGTCCTGCGGGTGAACCACCGGGGCCCCGCCCTGTCCATGACCCCTACCATGCCCGAAGATCCGCTCTCCAAACCTGCGCCATCCCCCGTTCCCACCGCCAAAGCCAATCCCGTCACGCCAGCTCCCGAGAGCAGCACAGCCAAGCGGGCCACGACCTATAACAAGGATAAGGCGCGCGACTCCGACTCCGATTCCGACGATCAAGAGACCGCTGCGGCTGGTCCCGCAAAATCATCGCCTTGGATCGCGGTACTGGGCGCGATCGCTGTCATCTTGGCCATCACCGTTTTCATCTTTGCAGGTAAAGTCAGTGCCCGCGACAAAACCATCATCGAAAATAAAAACCGCTCAGACCAGGTCCAAACTGCGTCAACTCAACTTCAGACCGAGCTCGATGCCGCCAAAGCCGCCACCACGTTGGAGCAAAAAAAAATGGATAGCTCTGAAGCCCTTATAGCCGAGCAAAAGGATGAACTCGAGAAAGCCAAGGTGAGGCAGGTAGATCTTCAGTCCAGCTTGGACAAGACTCGAACCGTTTCCGCAGGATTCCAGACGCAAGCCGAGCAAGCCAAAGTCGTCTCGCTCAAGCATCAGGGCGAAGTCGAGGTCGCGCGTTCCCAAACCGCCGTCATGCTCGAGCAGTTGAACAAAGCCCGCTCGGACCTGGCCGACCTCAAGAACCAACTCGCGGCCACGCAGGACAAATTGGACGCCGCGCAAAAGGAAGTCACCCGCCTTCAGAAGCCGGCCGGCAAGAGGTAACGCCGCCTGAACTCCCTTCATCGAGATTCACGTCCCCCCCAACCCTGTTCTAATGAATCTCCAAACCCTCAACGTCTCCTCCCGCACGGCACTCTTATTGTCCGCGGCCATCGCGACCACCGTCCTCTCGGGCTGTGTGTATGCCAATCCCGACCGGCCGAACGTTTACCAGGGCCGGCCCAGCCAAGTCGTCGTGATGCAGGACGACTACATGTATTACCCTCAATACGAGGTTTATTACAGCAACACCCGCCATCAATACGGCTATCGGGACGGCAATGCCTGGGTCTGGCGCCCGGCGCCCCCGCGTGTTGCCCTCAATGTTCTCCGGGCTTCGCCTTCGGTCCACATGGATTTCCACGATGCGCCCGAGCGTCACCATGCAGCGGTCGTAAAGGCCTACCCGCGGAACTGGAGGCAGACGTCACCAAAGCGCGGCGATCATGACAATGATCACCAGCATTGAGGTTCGCCAATGGCTCATGGGCCGTCGTAGTGAAACCTATCGACGACCATCCTGATCTTCCTCTCTGTGCCGGCTGTGGTCGTTGCTGCCATCTGGTGGTTGAGTTGCGCACCGGCGATGACGTGCCAGAGGAATTCATTGTCGAGCGCGACGGTGCGCTTTGCATGGATCAGCGGGGCGACGGCGCGTGCGTGGCGCTCGATCCAGGAACCTTGCTCTGCACCATTTACGCTGATCGCCCACAGACTTGCCGTGATTTTAACCGCGGCGAAACGCTTTGCCGGCGCATTCTGGGAGCCAGGTAGATTTTATTGGCCAAGCTCTTTGTTTAACGCTTCAGGCTCGCGCAGAATCGGCCGAGTCGTTCGACACCCTTCTGAAGGATTTCGTCGGACGTCGCATAACTGAGGCGCAAATAGCCTTCCGCGCCAAACGCGGAGCCCGGCACCGCCGCAACCTTCGCCTCGTCCAGGAGTTTCGCGCAGAAGTCGGCATCCTTGAGGCCAAAGCTGGAAATGTTCGGAAACAGATAAAATGCACCCTCCGCGAGCAGGCACTTGACGCCGGGAATCGCGTTGAGCCCGGCGTGAAGGAATTTCCGGCGGCGGTCGAAGGCCGTGAGCATCATCTTGAGCGCAGCCGCGGTCTTTTCCTTCTCGGTGAGGGCGGCGAGCGCCCCAAACTGGGCAAACGACGTCGCATTGGAGGACATCTGACTCTGCAAATCCACGCAGGCCTTCGCAATCGGCGCCGGGGCGATGAGCATGCCGAGACGCCATCCGGTCATCGAGTAAGTCTTGGAGAATCCCGCGACGATGATTGTGCGGGCCTCGGCCTCGGGGCTGAGCGTCGCCACGCAGGTTGGCTTGGCGTCGTCGTACACGAGATGCTCATACATCTCGTCCGAGAGGATGTAGAGATTGTGCTTTACCGCGACGGCGACCAGCGCGGCCAGTTCGGCGCGCGTGTAAACGGCGCCCGTCGGATTCGAGGGGGAATTGAAGATCACCAGCCGGGTCTTGGAGGTGATTGCCTGCTCGAGCTGGGCCGGTAGAATTTTGAAGCCGGAGACGTCCGTCGTGAGCACGAACTTTGGGATCGCGCCCGCGAGTTTTACCATTTCGGGATAACTTACCCAATAAGGCGCAGGGATGATGACCTCGTCGCCCGGGGAACACGTCGCCATGATGGCGAGATAGCAGGAATATTTTCCACCGGGACTGACCACAACCTGGCCCGGCAGCACCTTGTGGTGATAGTTGGTGGCATAACTGGCGGCGATGGCCGTGCGCAACGACTCCATGCCGGCCGTCGGGCCATACTTGGTTTTTCCGCTGCGGAGCGCCGTGATGCACGCCTCCTTGATGTGCTCGGGCGTGTCAAAATCCGGCTCGCCCGCGGCGAAGCTGCACACGTCTTCGCCAGCGGCCTGCATGGCCTTGGCTTTCGCATCCACGGCCAAGGTGGGTGACGGCGAGATGTTGCGGGCCCAAGTGGAGAGCGGGTTCGGGGCGGTGGTCATGGGCTGCCACTAAATGGAAACGCGGCGGGCAATGGCAAGCCCCGCGCTTGTCTTCCGTGTCAGCCTCCCGTCCGGGCGTCCTCAACTCCGGCGCGAGGGCCGGGTCGCCTTGATCGCCAGGTCTTCCAGCGCCAGGCGCAGCAGTTCGCCCACACTCGCGTCCTTGCTGCGCGCGTAACGCTTGAGCATGGCCCGCTCCGTCGCCGCGACGCGCACGGAGATCTGCCGGTGCGGAGCGCGGTTGGGCATGCAGCCTTCGAAATCGAACTGCGCGATCGCGAGCCGGACCACGTCGCTGGCAGTTTTCAGGCCACGCTTCTTGCGCGCGACCTTGATTTTGTCGATCAGCTCCAGCGGCAGATCAAACGTCACGGGCGCGGAATTTTTGGAAGGACGGGAAGCCATGGACGGAAACGGAGAGCGGGGTGTTGGGGTGGTTATGTGGCCCGGGAGCCCGCGAGGCGGCAATGAAAATTCGGCTGCATAAAAAATTGACTCAGCCCGGGATTACCCGAGTTTCACGGGAAGTTTCTTTCTTCCCCACCCCATGGCCAAAGTCATCATCGAAGAGCTCGTCAAACTGTATGCTGAGAAAAACGGGCCGGGGGTCCGTGCGGTGAACAGCATCAACCTGACGGTGGAGGATCGCGAGTTTATGGTGCTGGTTGGCCCTTCCGGTTGCGGCAAGTCCACCACCCTGCGCATGATCGCCGGACTGGAGGAAATCTCGGGAGGCACCATCACGATTGATGGTCGCCTCGTGAATAACGTCCTCCCGAAGGACCGCGACATCGCGATGGTTTTCCAGAATTACGCGCTCTACCCCCACATGTCGGTCTATGACAACATGGCGTTCGGACTGAAGCTGCGCAAATTTCCCAAGGCCGAGATCGACTCCCGCGTGCGTGAGGCTGCCACCATGCTGGGGCTCACCGACTACCTCGAGCGCAAACCCAAGGCCCTCTCCGGCGGCCAGCGCCAGCGCGTGGCAGTCGGGCGCGCCATCGTGCGCAAGCCAAAGGTCTTCCTCTTCGACGAGCCGCTCTCGAATCTTGACGCCATGATGCGTGTCTCGACCCGTACCGAGATCTCCAAGCTCCATGCGCGACTCGGCGCGACGATGATCTATGTCACGCATGACCAGATCGAGGCCATGACGATGGGTGACCGCATCTGCGTTATGAAGGACGGCAACATCATGCAGGTCGCCTCGCCGCTCGAGCTCTACAATCACCCGGAGAATCTCTTTGTCGCCGGCTTCATCGGCAGTCCGCCGATGAATTTCTTCAAGGGCACAGTGAAGCGAACCGGCAACCATGTCTCCTTTATCGAGACCAATCCGAAGGGCGCGCCTGTCACCGTGCAGCTCGACGAAGCCCTCGCCGCCAAGGCCGCCGCCCACCTGGACAAGCCCCTGGTCCTTGGTATTCGTCCCGAGGACGTCCAGGACTCGCTGACCCTCTCTTCCCCCAATCCCGCGCATACCGTTGAGGTTACCGTCGAAGTCTCCGAGCCGATGGGCGCAGAGACTTATCTTTACCTCGACACTGGCGCGCACTCGTTCATCGCCCGCGTCCGACCGACCGACCGCTTTGAGGTCAACCAGAGGGTCAAGGTCACGCTCCGCATGGACACTGCGCACCTCTTTGATGCTGCGACGGAGCAGGTGTTGAAGTAAGCGTGAGTGCGCGCGCTGGATTTTCCTTCCGCGACGCGAAGTGCAGGATTTTGGTGACACGCGGTGCGCCCGGTCGGGGGAGGTTTCGATCCGAACTATTCTAACGCGTGATCGAACTCCAATCCGACGAACTCAGCTTCGCGTTTCCCGAACTGCTTGAACAGTTGCGGTCGCGGATCCGCGTCTGGGTGGATGAGCGGCTGGAGTGCGCGAGCGAGGATGCCAAAGACCGGCTGCCCTCGGCCCGGGAGGAAATTCACCGGACTTTCGCCGCCTGCCTGCCGCGAATCAGCGCCGCGGTTTCATTCCAGCGCACGCTCCGCCTCCCTGACAACGGCAAGAACTACCCGATGCCGCTCGGGCTTGGGCGCTTTGAGATATATCCTGTCGACGAGTTTGCCGGCGTGCCGGAGCCTTGGCGTGAGCGCGGCGGCGTCATGCTCCCGTTGCACAAGACCGAGGCCGTATGGCTGAATTTCTTTGCCGACTACCCCATGGCCTTGCGCGTCGGCATGGGTGGGGTTTGCGCCGTCTCGGGTGAACCCTGGGGTGGCACCCTGAAGGCCACGCCGCAAAACTATCTCGTCCTCGGTCACCAACCGTGGCTCGACGGACTGCACGCCCGCCCGGAAGTCGTCCGCCAGTTCGTCGCCCGCCCGCAAGGTCGTGGCCTGATGAGCGCGCACGCCTTGTCCGGGGAGGAACGCTGGGGCGGCCTCCAGCTGCAGGCTTTCCCCCTGCGCGCCGAGGAATTCTGGCGGCAAGTGCTCAGAGGGAAACTTGATGACCGCTGGGATGAACTCATGACTCCCATCCGGAACCGGCAGGCTGACCTGGCGCCCAAGCCGGCGGAGCCTTCCACTTGGACCGTCAAGACGGGTGGCCAGCTTCGGTTGAAAATCATGGATGATTTGTACGGCGTTGAGACGTGGGACACCGCGCACTCGAGCCGCTGTTTCGCCCATCTCTGTCTCGCGGAAGACTGGCAGCGGCTTACGGGTATCCGTACCCCGCAGCGACCTCCGACTGCGGCCGATTATCAGGCCGCGGGGGTATCGTGGGCGGATCTGGAGGAGGGCAAGTCCGCCGCCGACAGTGACTCCATCCTCGCGGATGTGATTGCCGCCAGCGCCCCGGGCAGCCGCCCGCCACTCGCTAGTTCAGCCAGCCGCTCGCCCCTCGCACCGCGGAGCATCCTGCGGCTCAATCCCGATCTCCGGCAGCTCGTTCGCGAGTTTTAGCCCGCGTCTCGAGCTCAGTCAACGTGCGGCCAGTTCAGCCCGCACCACCGCGTAAGCTTCCGCCGGGGTGTTAACATCCCGCCAGGCGGTGGCCCGAATCGCAGCAGCCACCCTCCGGTCATGGCGGATCAGCACCGTCCGCACGCCGCAGGCCTCACCGGCCAGCACGTCCACATCCGCATCACCAACAAACAAGGTTTCCTCGCGCGTGACCGACAGCCGCTGCATGGCCTTCCCGAGACCGCCGGGATGCGGCTTGTGCGTCGCTAGATCATCGCCGCAGACGCAGGCGTGGAGTTTCGGCCCGATGGCATGCTCACGCAGGATCAATTCCGTCGAAGCGCGGTCGCGGCCTGTCCAAAGTGCCAGCGAATGGCGGGCGCCCCGCAAATGTTCGAGCAGGTCGTGCATCCCGGCGAACGGCTGAATCAGCTGCCAGTTCCGCGTATCATAGTCCACAAGCCGCGCCATCGCCTCCGGAATGCGGGATTCATCCGCAATGAACGCGCGCAAGATCCGCTCGGGTGGTCCGCCCAATCCCGCCGTGATCGCCTCCGGCGTCAAAGCCCCGCAGGTGGGATGGAGCGCATGGGCAAATGCGCGCACAACCAGCGGCATGCTGTCCACCAATGTGCCATCGAGGTCAAAGACGACGGCGCGCGTCGGGGAACCCCGACTCATGGAGTGACGCGCGTCAGTTTGGCCGCAGCGGGCGGCCGGATCTCATCGGTGAGCCGGGCGGGTTCAAACACGACGCTGGAAAACTCGAGGCCGAGCGCGGCCGCCGTCACTTGGAAACGGGTTTTGTCTCGCGTGGTATCGTTGCGGAGGTCGACGGACTTTACGATGTACTGGTCGCCGATCTTCTTCAGGTCCACGAGCGAAAGCGTCCGCAGCACGCGGCCATTTTGGTCGAGTAGCTCCGTTTGCACGGGAGCATTGAACTGGGTGTCGAGGTAGGCCCGCACGCCGGAAATGTCCGGATGTTGCGCCGCCCAGTCGGCTGGTGGACGGAATAGAAAGACGTGGGCGGGTCGGCTGCGCATGCGGCTCACGCTCTCAAGCACGGCGTCGGGCCAGTAGATAAAGGGCATCTGCAGGTCGAAGGCCGTGAGCTCGACGCCCGGCACCAGCGGTTCGAATGAATTGACCCGGTGCGCCGTGTCCGTGGCGGAGTCGCTGCGCCAGACCGCGGGGTGATCGCCGTTCTGGATCAACAGCCGCCGGTTTTGGCCGGCGGCATCGGTCACCGCGACCCGCAACACGGCCCCCTGTTCATTGCGGCTCCCCCACAGCCGGCCGTGAAACAATTTTTCGTCACCCCGGCGTGGCATCACCCTCAGGTCGAATTCCAAAAAATACTCTCCGGCTATTCCGGCTTGGCGGAATTGCGCGAGCACTTTCCGGCCCTCCACCTGATCTGGCTGGCCGAATTGCACGTAGGTTCCGGGGGATTGATTGCCGGCTGGCCCCGGCGCCGCGACTGCGGTGCTCATGCCGAGCAGCGCATAAATAAAAAAAGCCCGCCAAGTCACGGCGGGCGCAATCATTAACTCCGGCATGACGCGAAGTTCAGGGCTTCTTCGGGGCCGTCGGGGCGGGCAACGTCACGGGACGCGCGGCCGAAGACGCGGGGGCGGCGATGCTTGGCAACGCGTCACCGGTCACAGCGGCATGCTTGCGGAGATAGATGTGGCCCAAATAAAGCACAAAACTGAGCACGAAAAAGACGATGGATGCATTGATGGTGGCCTTGCTGAGCACGTTGCCGGTGTCCGCCCCAAAGGGGGCCTCCGTCATGCCGCCGCCGAGGGCACCGCCAACACCACCGTCGCTCTTGGCTTTCTGGGCGAGGACCACGAGGATCAGGAAAAGAGAAGTGATGATCAGGACGACCGTCAGAATGTTGAGGAGAATGCTCATGTGAAAGGGTCAGAAAATCAGCCGAAGGACTGCTTTGTCAATGCCGGGCTAGGATCGCGCAACCCGCGCCATGCGCGCGCCGAGCCCGCAGGTTAATCGCTAAAGGCCGGTCGCGGGCGGCTCTTCTCAGGTCTCGACGCCGAGCTTTTCCAACAGCCGCTGGAGATCTTCATTGCCTTGGTATTCAATAACAATGCGCCCTTTCTTGGGCGTATGAAGCACCGCCACCCGCGCTCCGAGGTGGGACGTAAGCTTCTTTTCGATCCCGGCCACCGCCTCGGCATCCTTGGGATTGAGTCCGCGGGATTTCAGCTTGCGGACGGTACCCGCGGAGGCCTTGCGCTCCTGCACCAGCT
>JBDTJA010000335.1:0-5849 GCA_039936075.1 Opitutaceae bacterium
TTTCTCGAGATTGGTCACGCGCGGATCGGCGCGGAGTCTGGCGTGAAGTTGCGCGCGACCGACATCCACGCACACGACATCTGCGGCACCGGCTTGCAGGACACAGTCGGTGAAACCTCCGGTCGAGGCACCGACGTCGAGCACATGAGCGCCCTTTACCTCGAGGGCGAATTTCTCGAGAGCGGCAGAAAGTTTTTCGCCGCCGCGGCTGACGAAGCGGGGCGCCTGCTCGAGGGTCAGGTCGTAGTCGATCGGGAAATCCTTGCCGGGCTTGTCGAGACGGACGGTGCCGTGGAGCACGCGGCCGGCCATGATGAGACCCTTGGCTTGGGCGCGCGTTTCCGCGAGGCCGCGCGCGACCAGCAGCTCATCGAGGCGGAGTTTAGCGGCAGGCATCGTTGGGAATGGAGGTGCAGCGTTTTGTCCCTAACGCGCTTGATTCGGTTTGCATTCAAGCCAGCGCGTTAGGGGCAACGCGTGCCACCTTTCAAACCAGGGCGTAGGCTTTTCTCCACTCGCTCACAGCGGCACGCCGACCGCGTTCAGAAACGCGCGGGCGATGATGGCATGGCCGATGTTGTTGGGATGCACCCGATCCCAAGCCAGGGCGTTCGCGTTCATGTGCTGCAGCGCTGCATCGAACGCGGCCTGGGTGTCGATGAACTGCACGCCATGCTTGGTGGCGGTCTGCTTCACGATCGCGCCATATTCGTCCATGCGACTGCGCATCGCGTCAGACCTGTTGGGCTCGATGTAGAAGGGGGACATGAGGATGAGGCCTTTTACCTTGGACTTGGTGGAGGCGACGAGTTCGTCGAGGGTGCGAGCGTAAACCTCGGGCAAGACGTGAATCTCTTTCTGGTGACGCAGATCGAACTGCCGCCACACGTCATTGACCCCGATCATGACCACGAGCCAGTCGGTCTTCAGGTCGAGCACATCGGTCTGCCAGCGGGCTTTCAGGTCGAGCACGGTGTGGCCCGACGTGCCCATGTTGACCACCCGAATGGGGTGGCCCGGGAGAATGGCGCCGAGTAAGCCCTCGACCAGGGAAACGTACCCCTTGCCGGCGGCGCCGAAGAGCCCCTCGCCGATGGGGCGGGCGCGTTCGCAGTCGGTGATAGAGTCGCCGATGAAGACGAGTTTGCTGTGGGCGGCAATTTTCATTGGGGCCGAGCGTAGCCATGCGGAGGAGTCTGACCAGCCAAGACCGGTCAGCCTCACACCCGAAACCTGGTTCCAAGCGTTCTTTTCAACCACGGATGAAGCGGGTGAAACGGAGCAAAACCATTGATCCCGCCGGGATTGCCTTCCTTCGTGCAATCCGTGCCATCCGTGGTCAAAAGAATTGAAAACCCATGCGCCGAACCTTGTTTGTTCCTGCCATTTTGTCGCTGTTGCTCCTGACGATCTCCGATCTCAGAGCGGCAAACCCCTATTATACGATCGCAGTCATTCCGATGGGAACGACGCACGAGTATTGGAAGCTGATCCATGCGGGCGCGATGAAGGCGGAGGCGGAGTTCAAGCAG
Organism: Opitutaceae bacterium; assembly: GCA_039936075.1. Classification (GTDB taxonomy): domain Bacteria; phylum Verrucomicrobiota; class Verrucomicrobiia; order Opitutales; family Opitutaceae; genus Opi-474. The sequence goes on from JBDTJA010000335.1 coordinate 1,533, forward strand.
GAAGGTATCGGCGTTGAAATAATCTGGAAGGGGCCGCTGCGGGAGGACGACCGCGACCAGCAGGTGCAGGTGGTCGAGAATTTTATCGGACGGGGCGTCAGTGGGATCGTGCTCGCGCCACTGGATCATCGGGCGCTCGTTGCTCCGGTGGAGCAGGCGGTCGCGGCGGGGATTCCCGTTGCCATCGTCGACTCGGGCTTGGATTCCAAGGCGCCCGTCAGCACCATCGCCACCGACAATCACGCAGGGGGACAGCTGGCGGCGCGTCGGCTCGGTGAACTGCTCCACGGCAAGGGGAATGTGATTTTGCTCCGCGTGCTGGTGGGCTCGGCGAGCTGCGAGGCGCGGGAGGCGGGGTTTCTCGAGGAGATCGCGTCGAAGTTTCCGGGCATCAAGGTCATCTCGTCCAACCAACACGGCGGGGCGACGCGGGACACAGCGATGGCGGCGTCACAGAACCTGCTGAATCGTTACGGCACGGAGGTGAACGGTATATTCACGCCCAATGAATCCACGCTTGCGGGCATGCTGCTCGCGCTGAACAACGCCGGGTTGAATGGCGGCAAGGTGAAGCTCGTGGGATTTGCCAACAGCCCGACTTACGCCGAAGCGTTGAAACGCAATGATCTGCAGGGTCTCGTGCTGCAGGATCCGGTGAAGATGGGTTATCTTGGGGTGAAAACGATCGTGGACGTTCTGCGCGGCAAGCAGGAGCCGGGAGTCGTGGACACGGGCGTGCGCCTCGCGACGGCGCAGAACCTTACCGACCCAGAGATTGCGGCGTTGCTGACGCCGCCGAAGTAACCAGGACTATCCCTATTTGTCGTTGAGAGACGTCCCGCTCGGCGGGACGACGAAGCCATCCAGCTGAGCCGCCACGGCGCACTTTGTGCCCCCTCGCGATGACAATCTTACGCTAGCCCGCTCAGTTCGAGACCAGAGGAAACATCTCACCGTTGAGCTTGTCACCGGCCTTGAGCTTCAGCGGATCGGTCACGGGATGGGACACCGGGTTATAGGTGGTGCCATCGGGCATGTAGATGATGGCGATCGCTTCGCGCAGACCGTCCGAACGGTTGGGCCCGGCGTAATGGAAGGTCATGCCGTTGTGCACGGTGACGGAGCCGGCCTTGAGTTCGCAGGTGGCGGGTTTGATGCCCTTGGTCTGCGGCGCGACCGTGTACAGCTCCTAGGGATCGGCAAGGTTGACCGGTTCGATATCCAACATCCTGTGCGTTCCGGGGATGAAGGACATGCAGCCGTTGTGAATCGTGGTGTCACGCAACGCGACCCAGATGGTGAGCTGGTGCATCTTTTGCTCGTGCGGCCAGTAGGGCGTGTCCTGGTGCCATGGCGTCTTCGCGCCGGTGTGCGGCTCCTTGAAGAGCGCGTGATCGTGCCAGAGGCGGGCGCTGGTGCCCATCAACTTCGACGCGATAGCGCCGAGCCGGCGGGCGAGCACGAAGGGTTTCACGGCCGGATACCGCGCCCAAAGATTCACACACTGGATGAAAATTTGCTCATAGCTGTTCTTCACCCGGTTGGGATCCACGTTCTTCGTGTCCTCTTTAACGGCCTCCTCGACTGCCTTGCGGAAGGCGACCAGATCATCGCCGGTGATGACATCGTTGAGTTGGATATAGCCGTCACGCTGGTAGGCAGTGACCTGCTGGATCGAGAGGGGATAATCGTCGGTCATGGGGAAAAGGGTGTACCTGAACGAACCCAAGGCGGGCGTTTGGTCAAAGTTTTTGTCGCGCAGGCGACCAACAAGTGGTGCGTCCGCCGACCTCGGCGCGAGCGAGTTTGGTATCGGTGCGCGGGTCGCGTCCACCGTCTTCCCAACGGTGCCAGAACAACCAGGTTTTGGGGATGTGGGCGTTGAGGTCAGGCGGAAGGTAAGTGCCCTTGCCCGCAATGGTCTCGAGCGCCATCTGGCACACCTTGCGACACTCCCGCCAGAGCGCCTTGATTTCCCTGGGCTGGAGCGAGCCGCAGAGGCGCTGGGGGTGAATCGCGGCGCGCCAAAGGATTTCGTCGGCCATCCAGTTGCCCACCCCGGGAAAGCGTTCCTGCATGAGCAGGACGGCCTTGATCGGGGCGCGGGCGCGGCGCTGCAGGAAGGCGGCGACGGCTTCGACGGTGAATTTGCCGGAGAGAATCGGCGGGGCAATTTTCGTCCACCAGACCGGAGGGCCGGATCCGCGATGATATTGAACGCGTCCAAACATCCGCGGATCGGAAAACACGAGAGCCTGGCGCGCGGTGTGCAGTACGAGGTGATCGTGTTTGAGCGGCCGGTGGCTGGCGGGCTCGACATGAAGATCGCCACTCATACCCAGATGCACGCCGAGCCAGGCGCCGCCGCTGAACCGGAAGAGCATTTGCTTGGCCTGGGCCTCGGAGGAGAGCAGTTTCGCGCCGGTCAGGGCGCGGCGGATCGCGGCGGAGTCGGTCCCGCGAAAGATTTTTGCCGCGGGATGCACCGATACGGACTTGAGCCGGTGCCCGGTCGCGGCTTGCGCCCAGCGCTTGCGGAAGAACTCAACCTCGGCGAACTCAGGCATGGTTATATTGGACCGCAAATGGCGTGGATCGGCACGGATCAGAAATTACGCGTGTGGATTGATCCGGGCTCATCCGTGTTATCCGTGGTTAAAAACTCAGGTGAGGGTCGCGGCGAACTCGGCGAAACTCGGATAGATCGGGATGTGATGTGCGGCGATCTCGGAGAGAGTCGACGGATCGATTTTACCCGTGCGAACGGCGGCAATTTTAATTTTCGCGGCGAGGGCGGCGCCGATGTCCGCGGCGGAGTCGCCGACCATCCAGCATTGGGCGGGATCGAGCTGGTGGAGCTGGATTTGCTCGAGAATGAAGCGCGGCGAGGGCTTCCGGTAGATCACGGGCTGGCCGGGAGCCTCGGGCGCGATACCGATACTGTCGAAAAGCGGTGCGCCGAGGCCAAGCATTTCAACCATGCGGGCGTTGACGCGATGGGTGTCCTCAAGCGTGTGCCGGCCACGGCCAATGCCGGACTGGTTGGTAAAGAGAAAAAGTTTGTAGCCGAGCGAACGCGCGTGGCGGAGGCCGTCGGCGACGCCGGCAATGAGTTCCACGCCGGCGGGATCGGCCAGATAGACTTTGTCGATGATCAGCGTCCCATCGCGATCGAGGAAGAGAGCTTTCATTTTCCGGTTACCGCGGGAGCGCGGACTTGCTGCGCTCAAGCGGTCGATTGGGGAGACGGTTTGCTGGCCTGTCCGAACGGTCGCTGCAAGTCTGCGCCGCTACCGCATAGCTAGGCTTCGTGGGCGACATAAGCCGAGAGTTCGGCAGGAGTGACGGTGGCGGTCCCGATTTTGCCCACGACGACGCCGGCCGCGGCGTTCGAAAAATGGGCGGCCTGCTCGAGTTTGGCGCCAGCGGTGAGCGCGAGAACGAGGGCGGCGAGCGACGTGTCACCGGCGCCGGAGACATCGAAGACCTCGCGGGCGGCGGTGGGGATAGTGTTGAAAATTTTTCCTCCCGAGCTGAGCAACATGCCCTCTTCGCCGAGTGTGATGACGAGGTTTTTCGTGCGGTAAAGCTGGTGCAGCTTGGCGCAGACCTCGGCCGCGGGGTAGGGTGTGTGGGGGAGGAGCTTGATGCCGGCGAGCTGAAGGGATTCACGCTTGTTGGGCGTGATGAGATCGAGACCCTTGAAGGTGAGGAGGCGGCGCGGCTTGGGGTCGAGGGCGATAAACTTGCCGGCGGCGCGCGCGAGTTTCGCCACGCGGGCGATGAGTTCGTTGTTCAGGACACCCTTGGCGTAATCGGAGAGAATCACGGCGTCGCAGGCCTTGATTTCCTTCGTGAGCAGCGCTTCCGCCTGACTCGCGCTGACATGGTAGGCGGTGGGCGGCGACTCGCGGTCAATGCGGCAGAGCTGCTGGCGTTGCACCATCACGCGGGTCTTCATGATGGTCTGGCTGGAACCGGGCGTGCTGAGTGTAACGATACCCTTGGCCTTGAGCATGGCCCGCAGTTTTTTGCCGGTGTCATCGGAGCCAAAATATCCTGCGACCGTGCAGCGCGCGCCAAGGGCGGCAATGTTCAGGGCGACGTTGCCGGCGCCGCCGGCGGTGCTGGTTTCGTGGGAAACATCAATGACCGGGACGGGTGCCTCGGGGGAGATCCGCGTGGCGTCGCCCCAGATGTAGCGATCCAACATCACATCGCCGACGACGAGGATGCGCAGGCGCGAGATGGCTTTGAGCAGAGCCGGCAGGTCTTTTAGCGGAGTTCCCATTCGTAGTGGTAGTTGGAAAGCATTTT
>JBDTJA010000336.1:0-11369 GCA_039936075.1 Opitutaceae bacterium
TCACATAGGCCAGCACGGTGATCACGCAGCACGCGGCGAAACCGGCGAGGTTCAGGCGGCGGCCGATGCGATCCTGCAGCCACGCGCTGCAAATGCAGCCGCACCAGAAGGCGATGATGATTACCGCGAGGTAGCCACTCGTTCCCAGCACGGTGAGTTTCCGCTCGATCTTCAGATAGGTCGGCAGCCAGGTCATCAGCGCATAATATCCGCCGTGGGCCCCCACGCCGAGGAGGCCGCCGACCACGGTCGCTCGCCGCAACGCGGGCGAGAAAATCCCCCAAAACTGGCCCCCGGACGCGGCGCCTGCCCGGCGGTCGGTCGCGGGCGACCCGGCCGGTTCCGGAATGGCGCGCCGCACGTAGATCACCAGCAGCGCCGGCAGCACGCCGGCCAGAAACATCACGCGCCACGCGATCGCCGCTGGCAGCCACGTAAACAGCCCGGCGTAAATCACCACGGAGACGCCCCAGCCGACGGCCCAGGCGCTTTGCACAAAGCCCAGCGCCTTGCCGCGATGCGCGGGGCGAATCGTTTCCGCCATCAGCACGGCGCCCGCCGCCCACTCGCCGCCGAAACCCAGTCCGTGCAGCGCCTTCAACACGAGCAGCTGCGGGTAACTTTGGGCGAATGCGCAGAGCAAGGTGAAGACGGAAAACCACAGGATTGTGCCCTGAAGCACCCGCACGCGGCCGAACCGATCAGACAGTGCGCCCGCGATCCAGCCCCCGAGCGCCGAGGACGCCAGCGTCACGCTGCTGATCGCCCCCGCCTGCGCCTTGTCGAGGGCAAACACCACGATCAGCGCCGGGAGCGCGACATTGAACATCTGCGAATCGAACGCATCCAGCGCCCAGCCGCCAAAGCACGCCCACAGCGTGCGGCGTTCCGTCAGGGAAATTTCTCTTTGCCAGCGAAACATGCGAGAGGGCGGCCGGTTCAGTCCAATTTCTTCAGTTGCGCACGTGAGGCCTCGGCCGTGAGCGGCAGGTATTTGCCATCACGGGCCACAGCCTCCTGCCCTTCACGGCTGACGATGAAGCGCAGGAACTCCCGCACCTTCGGATCCATCGCCGCCGCATTCCTGCCGTCGGCGTAACCATAGATCTCGTCATGCAGCGGATATTTCCGGCTGCGAAGGTTATCAATCGTGTAGGCGTAAAAGGGACCGGCCGCGGTCTCGCCAACCTCAAGCAGCTTGCACTCCGACGGCAGGTTTGGTCCCACGGGCGAGCCGATGTAAGCGATGCCATAGCGGTCCTTGGCCAGATCCTGATTGAGCCCGCGCTTGAGCCGGCCGAAGCCCATGTTGGATCCCGTGCCCCCGGACTCGCTCGAGGCGTAATTGGCGTAAATGCGGAGCTTCTCGTTCCACTTGTCGCTGCCGCCGAGGATTCGGTCGGAAATCCATGACGCCTGACTGTAGCGTTGGTTGAGTCCGTAGGGAATGATTGCCTGGTCCGCCCACTCGCCCGTCAGGCCCAACTGGCCCCAGGTGCGAAGGTTCTTCTCCGGTCCACGCGCAAACTCCGGATGCCAGTCGGTGCCAATCCAGCCGCCCAGCCGCTCCGCGCCGAAGATGCCGTCGAGTTGCCCGAGGGTGATCTTCGTCAACGGATTCTGCTTCGACACCGCGATGCCAAAGCCGGGGTTCCAGCCGGTGACGTTATAGGAGCCGGTAGCGAGGACGATCTCGATCGGGTCGCCGTTCTTGTAGCGCTGATAGAGTTGGAGCTCCTCGGTCTTGATCTTGCGACCGATGCCGAGGTCCGCCACGCCGAAGACCAGCGAGGGCACGGCAGCCCGGGTGGTGAGCATGTTGTAGGAAAACTTCACCGCGGGATGGAATTTCTGAAACGCCTGCTCCCAGTATTCGCCGAGCTTGCTGTCGGTGATGTAATTGCTGCCCCAGATTCGGATGGTGCCGGTGACTTTCTCCTTCGGCGTGTAGGCCGGCAGGTCGCTGAGGTCCCATTTATTGGCGGGATAATAGGTCTTCGGACCCTTGATCTTGAGATTTTCCGCGCGAGCCTCCTGCATGGCGAGGCCGGAGGAATCGCGGGTGGATGGGGTTTGGCCTGCGAGGGCCAGGGTTCCGGCGAACAAGGCAACGGCAAGGACGGTGGTTTTCATGGGCAGAATGGACGGATCAATCGATTTTTCTGAGCTGTTCCCGGACGATCGCACCGGTCAACGGCAGGTAGCGGCCCTCATGTTGCACACAGTCCTGGCCTTCCTGGCTGAGGACGAAGCGCAGGAACTCCGCGACCTTCGGGTCCACCGGTTTGCCGGGCTCACGATTGAAGTAGAAAAAAGAGTGATGCGTCAGCGGGTAACTGTTGTCGCGCGTCGTCTCGAGGGTGCGCTTGACGAACGGGCCGCCCTCGCGGGCTTGGACGGCGAGTTCCTTCATCCCTGGGGAAAGCGTCGAGGGCGAAGCGTAGTAGATGCCGTATTTGTCGCGGGCCATCGCACGCCGGACCTGCAGGCTCCAGCTGTTGATCTTCCCGTCCGGGGTAATGTAGTTGGTGTAGGCTTGGTAGCCGTCGACAAACTGGAGACTGCCCATGAGCACCTCGGCTGAGAATTGCACCATCACGCCGGCGCTGAGGTTTTGTCCGCCCACACTGATGGGCTGGCCCGCCCATTCGCCGGTCAGGCCCAGCTGGCCCCACCTGCGGATGTTCTCCTCCGGACCACGGGCATACGGATACTCCGTGTGCCAGACGCTGCCGGCGTAACCGCCGAGCCGGGCGCTGCCGAAGACGCCGTCCAGTTGTTTGACGCTGATCTGCGTGAGCGGGTTGTCCTGCCGCACGACCACGATGCGCGGCGGACCCCAGCCGTAGACGTCGAAAGAGCCGGTGCAGGCCATGACCTCGGTGAGCGGGTGATGGAACACCTGTTCGAAGATGAGCCGGTCTGAGAGCGTGGCCTTGTAGTTCATCCCGAGGTCCGCGACACCAGCGGCGACAGCGGAGACCGCGATGGCGCCGGTAGGCAGGTGAAACTCGAGGGTGAGGCCGGGCTGGAACTTCTTGAAAGCCTCGACCCAGTAATCACCAAGCGGGCCGTCCTTCAGGTAATTATTGCCCCAGATCCGGATTGTGCCGGTCAGCTGCTGTTGGGGAAGGTAATGCGGGAGATCGCTGAGATCCCAGCGCTTCGTGTAGCCACCGACGGAGCCGTGCTCTTTGCGGAACCCACTGACATTCTGAGTCCAGATGCTAACGCCGGCGTTGACCGGTTCGGCGGATACTTTCACTGCCGGAAATGCCTGCATGGCGCGATTCACAAACTCATTCGTGAAGAGTTCGGCTTCATGCACTTTGGCGGCGTCCCCGGTGGCGCGCCAGATGCCTTCTTCGCTGTGGTCGAACTTGGCCCAAAGCATCGCATCGGTCACGAGGTGGACTGCGTCGGCCGGGAATGCGTAGCTGCCCTTCGCATAGGAGCGGATCGTGCGCTGGAGAAGCCTGACCTGTGCCGCGCGGTCCTTTTTCGCGTCGAAGAAACTGTCCGGCATCAGCGCGATCACCTCGTCCGCCGAGTGAGAATTGAGGTACCGCATCGCGCGGACGTAGGCATTTACGAGATGCTGCACCGTGTCGGGGTGATCCTTGATGAACTGCGGCGCCATGAGGATCGACTGGGCGGGGAAAGCCGTGCCCAGCGCCTGCTGCGTGCCCTCGCGGTCCATGAGATCATAGAGCGTGCTGACAAGGCCGGTCGCCTCCAGACCCGAGATGATCGGCTCCTGAAAGGTAATGACGTCCAGCTTGTCCGCCCGCAGATCCGCCAGGACCAAGTTCAGGCGGTTCTCCGTGGAATGGTTGATCGAATGGTAGCTCTCGCGCGGCAGCCCGGCCTCCTTGGCGAGGTAGCCGGTGATGACGGCCTTGGTCGCGTAGCCGGCGCCGTCAGCGACGTTGTGCCCCTTGAAATCGGCGGCGCTCCTGATCTGGTCCTTCACGCGGTTGGCGACCAGCACCTTCATGGCCGGCGCGTCGTTGAACATCATGACGGCCTGGACGGGGAAGCCGTGACGCGCGCCAAAAATCGTGTGATTGAACCAGTGCTCAGCGGCGTCGATCTGGCCTTTGACCAGCGGCTCCTGAAGCAGGTAATCCTCCTTGGCGATCGTCAGCAGGTCGACGGGAACAATCTCAATCCCCTCCTGCTTAAAATAACCGAGGCGGTCGGCGAGACGGGTCACGACCATGTCATCATCGAAGGTCATCCTGACCTTGGTGAGGTTGTCCGCCGCGAACGACAGGCTGGCACCGCCAAGGCCGGCAGCGAGCAAACCCACGGCGAGCAGCCGGCGCGGGAAAATGATAGAGGAGATGAGATTCATAGGGGCTGGCAGTTTAATCTTCCATGAAACGGTGCTCGAATGGGATCTCGGTTGAGTCGAGCTTCTGCCGCTGCGCCTGCGCGGCCGCGGCCGGCAGCGGCAGGTAGTCGCCCTCCTGCGTGATGTCGTGCTGGCCCTGCCGGCTCAGGATGTAGCGGATAAATTCCTTCACCCGTGGGTCACCCAACGTCGGGGTCAGCTCGGTGTTGCGATCGTCCATCGTGTAATAGATGTAGACCGGCCGATGCAGCGGATAGCTGCGGTCGGCCACGCTGGCGGCGCTGAGCGCAACGAAGGGACCGGCCGCCGTCTCGGCGAGCGGGAGCGCCTTCACGTCGGCCGTCGCGTAGGCGATCGGCGCGTAGGCCATGCCCAGCGGATCACGACTGAGGTCGGCGAGCATCTGCCGACGGTCGGCATATTCACGCAGGCCTTCGTTCCAGGTTTCGGCTCCACCGAAAACCCGCGACTGGAAATACGTGATCGCGCCCGCGCCCAAACCGGCCTGCCCATAAGGGTGAATTGGCTTGGTGGCCCAATCCCCAGTCAGGCCGAGCTGGCCCCAGGTGCGCAGGTCGTCCTTGGGCGTGCGAGCCACTGAAGTGTCCCACGTCAGCGCTTTCCAGCCGCCGCCGCGCTCGGCCCCAAAGACGCCGTCGAGCTCGCGAACCGTCAGCTTCGCCAGCGGATTGTCCTTGTGGACGAATACGGCATAAGCCGGCGACTTGTGCAGCGCCGAGGCGCTGCCGGTTGCGACTTCGATCTGCGCTGGGTAGACCCACGAGCGCTCATAGACGCCGTAACGTTCATAGGGGAAGATCGCCCGGCCCATCAGCGCCAGGTCGGCGGTGCGCATGTCGAGGCCATAGATGCCCGAGGCGCTGCTCGTGAGATCGTCGACGAACTGGACGTCGGGCTGCTGGCGTTTGAAGCCGGCCTGCCAGAGTTTCAGCAGAGCGGTCATCTGCGGGTTGCCGCAGGTGCGCAGCACGCCCGTGACATGCATCTGGGGACGATAGTCTGGCAGGTCGGCGGCCGCCGCGGGGTTAAAAAAGGCCGCGCCGAACAAGGCGACCGGCACTGCCGTCCGGGTTGCCCACTGGATGGAATGGAAAATATTCATGGTCGCCCGATGAGGGAAAGTTACTCGAGTTTCGCCAGCTCGACCTTGATCTGTTCGGGACTGAGCGGAATAAAGAGGCGGTTGTCCGCGATGATCTGCTGGCCCTCGCGACTCAGGATGAAGCGGACGAATTCCTTTTCGCGGACCCCCAGCGGTTTCCCCGGCTCGCGGTTAAGGTAGAGGTAGGCGTTATTGTGCAGCGGATAACTCGCGGCAAAGAAGGTCTGGGCGGTGGGAGTGATGAACGGTCCGGCGGCCGTCCGGGCCAGCGGCAGCACGCGCACCTTGCCATGGTTGGCGTTGATGACGCGCTGGAAGATAAAACCGATCGCATATGGGTCCTGCTCGACGGCCTCAAGGATGAGCTGGTCCCGATTCTTGCCCTTGGCCTTCGTGCCGATGTCGGCGCGCGGCGCTTCGTTGAGCGCCGGATTCCACTTGGTGCCGCCATGGAAGGCCTCGCGCTCGATCAGGTCCGCCCAGTTGCTGAGCGTGACATCGGAGCCATAAAGATGAATGGGCTGGTCGGCCCACTCACCCGTGACGCCGAGCTGGCCCCAGGTTCGGACGTTCCTCTCCGGGCCGCGCGCGACCGCCGTCGACCACCGGCCATTTACCCAGCCGCCTGTGCGCTGCGCACCGTAGATGCCGTCGATCTGCTCGAGGGTTAGACCGGCGAGCGGGTTCCGCTGGTTCACGATGAACATGAGGCCGGGCGTCGTGCCGTGCGGGTCATCGTAGGAACCCGAGGCGAACTTGATCTCAAGCGGGGCATAGCCGAACTGGTGTTCAAAAGCCTGAAAACCGTTGCGCCATTGCCGGTGGCCCATGACGCCGATATCCGCTGAGCCGGTCACCAGTCCGGCAAACGCCTGCGAGGTGTTGATGAGGTAGGAGTTCAGGCGGACCTGGCCGTAGTAACCGCGGAATGCGGTGGCCCATTTACCCACGAGCTCCTCCAGCGGGGTGCCATAGATGCGCAGCACACCAGTAACGCGATCGGCTTTCACATAGGACGGCAACGCGCTGAGATCATAGTGGGCCGGCTGGTAGGCCGGGGCGGTGGCGGATCGGCCCGGCAAAGGCAGTCCCAACTGGGTAAGGGCCGCGACCGCGAAGGTCGGCAGCAGTCTGATAATTTTCATGATGAATCAGCGGATGGGGCGGTGAAAGGTGATGCCGCGCTCATTTGATTTCCTTCATGGCTTTCTTCACGAAGCGGTTGGTGTAAAGCTCGGCGGGCATGAGGTGCGGATTCTCGACCGTGCGGCGCCAGACGCCCTCGGGGCTGTCGTCGAAGTCCGAGGTGAGGACGTTGTTAACGACCAGCTGCACCGCGGCCGGGGCGAACGAGTAATCACCGCGCGCAAAGCTCGGCAGAGTTTTCCGCACGAATTCCAATTCGGCCTGGTGGTCGGCCGTCTTGAAGTATTCCGGCGGCAGATGTGCGATAATCTCCTCCGCGGTGTGGGAATTGATATAGCGCATCGCCCGCACCATGGCATTGACCAGGTGCTGCACGGTGTCGGGATGCGCCGCAATGAAGGCCGGCGCCATCAGGATGCTCTGGCCGGGATACGGGGCCCCGAGAGCCTTGACGGTGCCTTCCTTCGAGGTGAGGTCGTAAAGCGTCGTGACGAGTCCGGTCGCCTCGATCGCGGAGGTCATGGGCTCCATGAACGTCACCACGTCGACCCGACCGGCCTTAAGCCCGTTACTCACGGCTTGCAGCCGGCCGGCCGACTCGGGAAAAACGGGCGTGTAACTGTGTTTAGGCAATCCCGCCTGTTGGGCGAGGTAACTCGTGAGCATGCTCTTGGTGGCGTAGCCCATGCCCTCGGCGACGTGGCGGCCTTTGAAATCGGCCGCGCTCCGGATCTGGCCTTGCAGCCTCGTGGCCACCATGACCTTGGCGCCAGGCGCGTCGTTCAAGAGGATGACGGCCTGGATAGGGAAGTTATGGCGAACGCCGTAAATCGTGTGTTGAAACCAGTGGTAGGACGCGTCGAGCTGGCCGGTCGTGAGCGCCTTCTGCATCAGCCAGTCCTCCGGCGCGACATCGGTGACGTGCATCCGGACGAGCTCGAGGCCCTCCTGCTGGAAGTAGCCGAGGTTCTGGGCGAGCAGCGGGACGAGGAAATCGCCGTTATCGCTCATGCGGATCTTGACCGGCGCAGTGGCCGCATGTGCAAGCCAGGGCAGCATTAACGCCCCGGTCAGCGCACCGGCGATTCTTCGGAAATTTTTCATGAGCAGATTATCATCGCAGTTTCCTGAGTTGTTCGGCGGCCATGGCGGCGGTAAGCGGCAGGTATTTACCGTCGCGCGCCACGTCGGCCTGCCCTTCGCGGCTGAGCACGTAGCGAAGAAATTCCCTCAGCTTGCGATCCACTGGCCGGCCCGGCGCACGATCAAGGTAAAGGTAGCTTTCGTCGGCCAGCGGGTAGGTGCGGTCCCTCACCGTGTCGAGTGTCAGCGCCACCGCCGCTTCCCCTTCGCGCACGCGAAGCGGCACCGCGCGAGTCGCGCCGGACGCAAAGACGATGCTGGTAAAGCCGATTCCCGCCGGGTCGTCCTTGATCGCATCCGCGATCTGTTCAACTGCGAGCAAAGTACCGTCGGGATGGGTGGCATCCGGCGCCTCCAGCCGGCGATTCGTGAAGACCTGGATCCCCTCGTTCCAGCGGTCACTCCCATGCAGCAGCGCGTCCGACATCGTCTGGCTGACGCCATAGCGAAAATTCGCGCCGTAAACGTGAATGGGCCTGGTGGCCCAATCGCCGGTCAAACCCAGCTGGCCCCACGTGCGGAGGTTTTTTCCCGCGCCCCGCTCGAGTTCGGGATGCCATGCGATCCCCTGCCAGCCGCCATCGCGGGCGGACCCGAAGATCCCGTCCAATTGGGCCAGGCTGAGGCTGGCGATGGGATTGTCGCGATGCACGATGATCGCGAAGGCGGCATTCCAACCTGGGACATTGTAGGATCCGCTCATCACCATGATCGCGAGCGGATCGTGACCCATGGTGTGATTAAATGCCTTGAGGTCATTCCACGAGATCCGCGGGCCGGACCCTAGGTCAGCGGCCCCGGTGTACAGCGCGGGTACCGCCGTGAGACTGTCCCCGAGTCGGGCGACAAAAGTCACCCCGGGATGAAACTTCCGGAAACCCTTTTCCCAGTAAGCCAGTGTCTTGCCCGCGGCGATGTAGCCCGAGCCCCAGATTCGGATCGTTCCCGTGACCTCCCCTGCCGGCACATAAGCCGGCAGAGCATCGAGATTGAAGTGATCGACTGGATAGGCCGGACCGGGATCGGGTGGCACCTGCGCTCGAGCCGCCGCAGCCGCGAGGGCGAGCCCGAGATAAAGGAGGCGAAAATTTCCACTCATGCGCATGAGACAGGGGGCCGCGACGGCGGGTTAGATCATTCGAGTTTCTTGAGCTGCGCCTGGACGACGTCCGCCTTGAGTGGAATATATCGACCTTCCCGCTGCACGCACTCCTGCCCTTCCTGACTCAGGATGAAGCGCAGCCACTCATCCACCTTGGGCTCGACAGGTTTTCCGGGCTCACGGTTGAAATAGAAAAAATAGTGCCCGAAGAGCGGATAGGTCCGGTCGTGGATGGTCTCGAGTGAGCGCTTCACGTAGGGGCCGCCGTCGTAAGCCTGGACCGCCAGCTCCCTCATGTCCGGGCTCAGCGTCAGCGGCGACACGTAGAACAGCGACAGCTTGTCTTCGGCAATCACGTGCCGCGCCTGCACGCTCCAGCTGTTGATCTTCCCCTCAGGCGTAATGTAGTTCGCGAAAGCCTGGTACCCCTCGACGAACTGGTCGCTGCCGCGGGTCACGATGTCGGAGAACTGCGTGGTCTGGTTGCCGCGCAGGGTCTGACCGCCGGTGTGAATCGGCCGGTCGGCCCACTCGCCCGTCAGGCCGAGCTGGCCCCAAGTCCGGATGTTTTCGTCCGCCCCGCGGGAATAGGGATATTCGGTGTGCCAGACGCTGCCGACGTAGCCGCCGAGCCGGGCCCCGCCAAAGACCCCGTCGAGTTGCTTCATGCTGATCTGCGTGAGCGGATTGGCCTTGTTCACCACGATGATGAAGGCCGGCGACCAGCCATAGACATCGTAGGAGCCCGTCACCGCTTCGATCTCGGTCACGGGATGATGATAAACCTGCTCGAACGTGAGCAGGTCCATGATGATGGCTTTGCGGCTCATGGCGACGTCGGACACGCCGCACGATAGCGAGGGGATGCCGATGCCCGTCGTGGGCAGATTATACTCAATCTTCACGTCCGGCTGGAATTTGTTGAACTCCTTCTGCCAGTAGCCGCCGAGGTAGCCGTCGCGGATGTAGTTGCTGCCCCAGATGCGCAGCGTGCCCGTGAGATGCACTTTCGGCACATAATGCGGCAGGTCGCTGAGGTCCCACTTCTTCGTGTAGCCGCCCACCGAACCGTGCTCCTTGCGGAATCCGGTCACGTTCTGGGTCCAGATACTGACGCCGGCGTTGGCCGGCTCCTTCACAGCGTCTTCCGCGCCGAGGCAGACTACCGAAGTGGCAAGAGCAAGGCTGGTGGCGATGAGGGTGGTTTTCACGACGGATACTTTGAACGATTGAGGAAAAAAGAGGCCCGCATCACTGCAGCCGTTGCAATTGCGCGCGGACCATCGCCGCCGTCAGCGGCAGGTAAACACCGTCGGCCGCCACGTCTGCCTGGCCTTCCCGGCTGAGAATATAACGCAGAAACTCCTTCACTTTCGGGGCGATGGGCTGGCCCGGCGCGTGATTGACGTAGATCCAGACCGAACGCACCAGCGGATAGGTGCGGTCCGCGACACTCTCTGGGGTCGGTGCAAGGAACGGCCCGCCTGCCCGGGGGGCGATGGCGATAAGCTTCGCCTGCGGATTACGCGTGCCGGCGCCGGCGAGACCGATGCCGTCGCGGTCGGCGCCGACCGCGTCCACGATCTGCTGCTGCGAGGTGAGGGTCTTGCCGCCCGGGAGGTCGGCGTCATCGAAGACCTTGGCCTCGTCGTTCCACAGCAGGCTGCCCTTCATCACGACTTGGGAGAAAACGAATCCCGGGGCGGCGTCCGGCACGCCGATATAAACGTGGATCGGCCGGTTCGCCCATGCGCCTGTGAGGCCGAGTTGGCCCCAGGTGCGGATCCTGGCCGGTGCCCCTTGCCGGAGTTCGCCGCCGAAGACGGCGTCGAGTTGCGCGTAGGTCAGCTGCGCCAGCGGATTGTCGCGCTGCACAAAGATGGCGAGCGCGAGACTCTTGTCGGCGTCGGCGTAGCTGCCGGTCATGACCTCAATGCCATAGGGCTTGTGCTTCATGACGCGGTTGTAGCCCGCGACCTCCATCGGCCGGATCTCGCGGCCGACCAAACCGAGATCGGCCGTGCCCGTGAACAGTGCGCCGGTCGCTGCGGCGCTGCTCACCAGGTTGTCAGAGAATCGAACCCCGGGCTGGAATTTCTGAAAACCCCGCTCCCATTTCTTCATCACGTCCTTCATGAAAACATGGCCCCAACTGGTGATGGTGCCGGTCACCTGGGTCTCGGGTTGATAGGCGGGCAAGTCCTCCAAGGCCGCATCGCCGCGACGGGTGACGCTGGTGAGCAAAAGGGCGGACAGGAGGAACAGGGGGATTTTCATGGGAGTGTCTCGTAAACCCAGATGGCCGGCGCGTCCTTGCCGTGCTCGGCGACAGCGACCACGAAACGGTTCAGCCTGGGAATCAGTAGGGAGGACCCGGCGTGGGGTTTGACCGGCAGCTTCGCCGTCAGCTCGTAATGATCCGGATCCAGCTGCCGGTAGCAGTGGATGACGCCTTCGAGCCCAGTGGAATAGATGCGCCGGTGTGCCGCGTCGTAGAA
>JBDTJA010000337.1:0-3277 GCA_039936075.1 Opitutaceae bacterium
CGCTTTTCCGGTCGCGGCGGCGCGATTGCCGGACGCTAGGCTGCACCTCGCGGTGGAGGCAACTCGTCCAATCCCGCGGAACAGTCGCTGCTCGATGCGCTCAAACGATTGATGCAAAACCTCGGTGTAACCGAACGGGTCAAGTTTCTTGGCTTCGTCGCCGATGCCGACAAGGCTGATCATTACCGGGCCGCCCACCTATTCATCCTCCGTCAGGCCGGAACCAACACCACCGAACTGAGCGACGAACTCCGCCAGTACCGTCTCTCCGCTGATTCCCCACCCATCACAACTTAATCCACCATGAAAATCGTCCGGTCAGAAAAAAATTCGCCCACCGTCATGGGCCGCATCACCGCGTCCTATCCCCGCCTGCTGCACCTTCTGGTGCCGCTGGATTTTTCCGGAAAGTCCCGCCAAGCCCTGCGCTACGCGATCCCCATCGCCCAGAAGTTTTCCGGTCGCATCCACCTCGTTCATGTCCTGTCTCCCACGGGCAAATCCACCCCGGCCGAAGAGGCCCGACGCAAACGATCGGCCATCCATCGCCTTGGGGAAATGTCCGGGCTGCTGCCCCCGCGCCTGCGGGCCGGCAATGCCGTGCTGTCCGGTAAGCCGGCCGAGTCCATTCTCAGCTTGGCCGCCAAGAATAACATCGACCTGATCGTGCTCACCACCAAGGGAAAATCTGGGCTCAAGCGCGCGCTCGTCGGGGGCACCGCGGAGGAAATCATGCGCCACTCCTCCTGTCCCGTGCTATCGGTTCGCCGGCACTAAACGGATGCCGGCCCCACCCCTCTTCCACCCTTCAGTTCTGATCTCGACGACACGCTTCTGGGGGATCCCACCGCGACCCGGTACTTCCATCGCGCATTTGACCGCCGTGCCGCCGGACCGGCGTCTACTGCTCGTCTACAATAGCGGGCGACACCGGCAATGATTCGAGCATGTTTCAACTGCCCGCCTTGCGTGGCATCATTGTCGGCAATGCCCTCCCCAAACTCCGGGCTGAAACCACGCCCGCGTCGGCCTTTGCTCGCCCCTTCCACAAGCGAATTGCACGCTGGATGGACTGCATCGCTACGGGTGGCCGGGCGACGGCCCGGCTACGCGCGTCAAGTAATCGCAGCGGCGCCCCGTGGAATGATTGGGTCAGTTCGCGACTGGCGCGGGTCGATGGTCGGGCGGTCGCTTCGTCGTGATCTCCCTTGGCTTCGCCGGTCGGCCAGCTATTTCCATGCGCATGGATGCTTCGAACCCGCCGCCGGTCTTGCCGAGTTTCGAGGACCGCCGCACCGGGCTTATTGTGTTCGGCATTTTTGCCATCCTGATCGGCGCCGCCTGCGCGCTGTTCGTGCCGCTGGCGTTTTTCGGCCAGATGGTCGCCGCCCGGCAAACCGGCACGGCATTTGACGCCTCCGCCGCCTTCCTCAGCGCCGCCGTCTACGGCCTGATGGCGGTCGCGATGATCTGGCTGGGCGTCGGCTCCATTCTCGCCCGGCGCTGGGCCCGGGCCCTGTTGCTTTGCATCGGCTGGATCGGATTGGTCATCGGGCTCATCGCGATGCCCGCGGTGGTCATGGCGATGAGCACCCTCGGCGAGACGATGCGGGCAGCGGGTCAGACGGTGACCCCGGGGATGATCGCCATCATCAAGGCCATCAGTCTGGCGATCACATTCGTAATCTACATCGTGATCCCCGGCGTCGCGGTGCTGTTCTATCGCAGTCCGCAGGTGAAACACACCTGCGAGGTACGCGATCCCGTGGAACGCTGGACGGATCGCTGCCCGTTGCCGGTGCTGGCACTCTGCGTGATCATGGGTTTCACCGCACTCCTTCTGCTGTGTATCCTGCCCAGCTACGGCCGGATCTTTCCGCTGGCCGGACGGTTGCTGACTGGCTGGCCGGCACGGTTCATGTGGCTCGCGCTGGTCGTTTTCATGCTCTACGCCGCCCGCGGATTCTACCGGCTCGAAATTCGCATCTGGTGGATCTACACCGTGGGCTCGCTGCTGCTGTGGATCTCATCGCTCCTGACCATCCAGTCCATCGGCTTGATTAATTTCTATCGCCAGATGGGCATGCCCGAGAGGCAAATCGACCTCATGGCCCACAGCCCCCTGCTGACCGGCGGTACGTTCGCTGGGCTCAGCCTCCTGAGCATGACGGTCTGGCTCGGCTATCTGCTTTACGTAAAACGCTACTTCCGCCCACTCACAGGTCGCCCCGTTGCGGCCGCAGGATAATTTCCTCCACGACCGTCCGGCGCGAGAGCCGGTAAATATCCAGAAAAGCGCGGGCGACGTCCTCCGCCGGCATCATTCGCTCCGGGTCCACGCCGCTGCCACCCCACGAAGGGGATGCCGTCGCGCCCGGATAAACGCAGCACACGCGCACGCCCTTTTCCTTCATCTCCGAGCGCATGACCTTGGAAAGTCCGGTCAGGCCGAATTTGGCGGCGCTGTAGCCCGCACCGCCCGGATAGGCGGCAAGCCCGGCAATGGAGCTCATGTTGAACACGTCGCCGCGACCCCGCTTGACCATCGCCGGGAGTAACGAGCGCGAAACCAGAAACACGCTCCGGAGGTTCGACGCGATCTGCCGGTCGAAATCGGCGACGCTCATTTCCAAGAATGGCGCCGACATGTATTGGCCGGCGTTGTTGATCAGCACATCCAACGTCCCGAATCGCTTCGTCACCGCCTGCGCCATCGCAGCGACCGAGGCCTCATCGGCGACGTCACAGGGGAAAACTTCCGTCTTCGCGCCGAGCTTCGTACAGACCCGGGCCACCGCGGCCAGGTTCTGGGCGTTGCGGGCGACGAGCGCGAGCCGCACGCCCCGAATTTCCTTCGCAAAGACCTTCGCGATGGCCGCGCCAATGCCCTGCGACGCACCGGTGATCAGGATAACGGGTTTACTCATAAGGATTGTGGCCCACGGAACACACGGACTACACGGAAGCATACCTCATTTTCCGTGTAGTCCGTGTGTTCCGTGGGCCTAACATTCAGCACAGCAGTGAGCCGAAGTCCATGAAGTCGGCCGTGAAGCCGCCTTTCACGCCCTTGCAAATCACGCTGACCGCGTCGTGCGAGTGCAACGACTCGAGATGCGAGCACGCGATCTGGAAATCCTTGATCCGGCGATCGGCGTTGAACTCGCGATACAGCAACCGCGCAGCGTCCTCGACAAACTTGAGATTCGCGCCGTTGAGTTCGGCAAACGCCTGCTCGTCCTCGCGCTTCACCATCACCTGCGTCTCGGTCTGCAGG
>JBDTJA010000338.1:0-14282 GCA_039936075.1 Opitutaceae bacterium
GGTCGAAGCTTCGATTCCGTCAGCCATTGACCGCGGAGCCGCGCGTTTTCCGAGTCGCGGGAGCGATCTTCGCCGGCTGTATGGGCCAGCGTGAGCTTGTCGGCCTTCCCGGGTTGGGCGAGCACGCGGGCAAACGCGGCGCGGGTTTTCGACGACCGTGCGAATTCATCCCACAGCCACGCCCGCAATTTGGGCGACTGCCGGCATAGGCGGGTGAACAACGCGACGGCCGCGTCATCGGAGTCTTCGGCCAGCAGCTCGAGGACGAGCCGGTTGACACGATCTTTGTCGGGAGCGCTCATTAGCGGCAGGGGTATTGGATCAGGACGGGCGGGGTTTATTCGGCCCACATCATACTGACAGCGACTGCCCGCTGTTGATGTAGGCGAGTACTTGCCGTTTCGAGACCCGCTTGTGCCGCAAACCCGGCAGCGGCTTGAGCAGGCGCCGTGCGATCAGCCGGTAAACCGTGGGCAGAGAGACACCCAGCACGCGGGCCGTTTCGGTGACGGAGTAAGTGAGGGTTTCGAGCGACGGTATCGGCGGGGCGACTTCCGCTGCGATGAGAGCCGAGGATGAAGTTTCAGAGTTCATGCGCTCACTTTGACACGGATCAGCAAAACAGAATAGGCCCTAACCGTGGAGCGTGATTTGTCCGTATTTCCGCGTTACCGGTAACGATGGGGTACGGACTGATGGTAACTCCAGAATGCATTGACAGCTTATCGCAAAAAAGCGATAAGTAGGTCTGAAGTCCAATGCCCTCGACCCAAATTGTCTTTTACCAGGAAAAGGAAGGATATGCGCCGGTGGTCGAATGGCTCGAAGAACTCAATGCGACCCAACCCAAAGCCTACGACAAATGCCGGGCCGCGCTTGCGCGTTTGGTGCTGCTCGGTCACGAGCTGCGCCGACCGGAGGCCGACTATCTGCGGGACGGCATCCACGAACTCCGAATCCGTTTGGGGTCAGTCAATTACCGCCTGCTTTATTTTTTTCACGGACAGACCGTTTCCGTCATTGCCCACGGGCTGACCAAGGAATCCGCCGTGCCTGCGACCGACATCAAACGCGCCATCACCCGCAAAGTCACCTTTACCGCCAACCCAACCCTTCACACCTTTCGAGGAGAAATTGACGATGCCTAAGAAAACCACCACCGACGCCCTCAAGATTCTGGCCCACATCGCCGGCAATGATCCGAAACGCCAAGAGAGTTTCGAGGAGGAAGTCGCGAACCGCGAAGTCGCCCAAAAGATTTTTCAGCTTCGCCAAGACTCCGGCCTTTCCCAAACAGAGCTTGCCCGGCGCGTTGGCACGACCCAATCCGTGATTTCCCGGTTGGAGGATGCCGATTACGAGGGCCATTCGCTCGCGATGCTCAACCGCATCGCGGCGGCGGTGGAACGCCGCGTCGAGATTCGTTTTGTGCCGCGCAAGCGCCGGCTGCAATCTGCGTGAGTTTCCAACTAATTCAGGCCACTTGGCTCCCTTCAACGGCTGATAACCGTGAGCCGTGATACCGCAGTGAATCAGCTGTCCGAACTCCTTGGTTGGCGCCCGGAGGATGTCGCTAACTTTTACGCCCACGCTTCTCTTCCGGTAGAACTCGGAATTGATCTTGAACTTAACGCCAAAATCAATCGGCAGAGCGAGGCCACGCAGAACAAAAAAGCGCGCGTTTGGCGGAAAACGGTCAGAATTTTCGACGCCACTGTCTCCAGAATAGCACGATAGATAAAGTAGGCGTTCGCCAGTCGACGCATCAGGCACGGAGTGTCGTTAGGCCAGAACGTGCACTTTCGCCGCCGCCGCCTGGCTATGTTCGTCACGGAGATGCCCGTAGATCCGCATTGCCAACGCACCGCCATCGGCGTGACCGAGCCAGCGGCTTACTGTCGGAATGTCCACGCCGCTCTCGATGCAAATCGTCGCGAATAGATGGCGCAACGAGTGGTGCGTCAGTTTCGGATTCTTAAGGCGCTTGCTCGCGCTCGCCAGTGCGCGGTTGATGTCCTCGACGCGGGAAACGCGCTCGCCCGGACCGCCGCGTTCCAAAGATAGCAGAAAATCCCGACATTCGGGAATGAGGGGAACAGTGCGCTCGCTGGTTTCGGTCTTGGTGCCACGCACGCGAATACGGCCTTTTTCAAAATCAACATCACCCCAGAGCAGGTGGCGCGCCTCATCGACCCGCATTCCGGTAAAGACCATTAGCCGCGCGAAGTCCGCCGCTTCCTTGCCATTACCCACGCCGCCGCTTTTGTGGCGCTTCAAGGTTGCAACGGAGATGCCCAATTCGGCGGCGAGTTCGGCTTGCGTCTTTCCCTCAATCGAGCCGCCGCAAGCCAGGACCGCTTGACGCACCGCCGCATTGCGGGGGAACTGGATTTCCCGAAGCAACGCACCGAGAATCGACCGCGACGGCACCACCGGCACTTTGCTTTTGCCGCCGGGGAAAACTGAAATCCCGGGCGCCGCCGGAATCGCGTTCAGCTTGACGGCATATTGCAGTACCATGCGCAATGCGCCCGCCGCCTTTTGGAGCGCCCGGTGACTGTAAGCGCCCTTGGGCTTTTTTGCGCCGGGAGGAGCCTTGGCCGCAATCTTTGCGGCGCGGGCGGCCCAGGTGGAAATGTCCGCCGGTGTCACATGCCGGGGCTTCATCGCCCCCAACTGCGGCCAGGTCTTTTGCAGTCGCAGCAAGGAGATGCTCCGGTCTTTTTTCGTGCTCGCGCTGATGCTGGGGTCTTCCGCAGTGGCTTGAGTGTAAAGGTCCATCACTTGCGCCATCGTGACATCGCCCTTGCCGGCAGCGTTTTGCAGCTGGGTGCGCCCTTTATGGTCGTGCACCCGGTCGGCCAGCCGTAACCGCGCTACGCTCACGCGATCGGTTTTCAGGGCGCGAAACCCTTGACGACCAAAACGCGAGTAGTAACGTCCGCTGTCCGCGTTCTTATACAGGTAAGGTTCAACGTAAACCCACGTCTTGTCCGCTGTCTCCTCTGCTTGCTTCGTTTTCATGGCAACCAGTGTATAAAGACAATGTATAAGACGTAAAGATCCGAAGAATCTTAACTCATAAGTGATTGCAGATGAGGTGAAAGCCAGAGTAGCTCAGTGGTAGAGCAGAGGACTCATAAGCCTTTGGTCGCCGGTTCAATCCCGGCCTCTGGCACCACCCCTGAAGTCGTCCGTCCGGAAAGAATATCCCAACCTCCCGGCGTCGGGCGTGAAAACGAAAAAGCGGAGCTTTTTAAGCTCCGCTCTTGGAAAGGGGCCGCGTTTCGCGGCGTTGGGCAGATTTACGCGCTGGTCAGGGTGCAGGCACCGAAGACTCCCCAAAAGAAGACCAACGTGGCGTAGGACGGGATGTGCGCGAGGAACGAGAAACGGGTAAGGCGGCTCTTTTCCTCGTCCTTCCAGAACCATTGCAGCACTAGGCGCTCGACCCACACCGACATGAAGAAGGCGGGAATCAGCATCACGATGGCGGCGGCCGGCACCATCCAATAAAGGTCGCGGCCGCTGTGTACGAGCCAGGGAGCCTGCACCGTCACAGCGTAAAGCTTCCTCCACCAGGTGCTGAGGCCGTGCACGTCGTTGCCGCCCACGAGTTGCTGGGCTGAAAGCCACACCATCCAAAGCAGGGGAAACGCCACCAGCATGGACATAAAATTGGAGGCGGAGATCGGCCCGATCGCCTTTCCCATCGAGAGGCCGAGGATACGCTTGGCCGAGTAGGCCTCGATCAAGACGATGGGCACCAAGGCCGAGACAATGGCCAGCATGTGCCAGAACAGCATCGGAACACTGGAGTCAGCTAGGGAGGGAATGTGCATAGGAGGAGTGGTGGGAGAACTTGCGGTACGTCCTCAACTTCGCCTCGAGAAAGCGAGGTCGCCAGTGAAATGCAGCTTGGCTGCGATAACTTACATTTCCTTTACCAGTTTAACGGCAGGCTACGTTTTCTCTAAGCTCTGCTCTATCGTATCTCACTCAGAGGTCTAATTCCCGACGAACAAACTCAGGTGAAACTCCGACGATGAAGCCAACCGCGCCGCCTCTTCCCACGGCCAAGCATGCCCTATAAATCCGCCAGCAGCGCGCGCAACTCCCGCTCAGGATCTTCGTGCTCCTGCGCAACGGCGAGTCGGAGCGCCTCGGTGAGCGGCGACTTCGCTTTCACGGGTTGGCCGAGTTGCATCAGTGATTTCCCCAGCAGGATCCGCGGCATCATCCATGCCGCGTTGCTTGCGACGCAAAATTCGAAATGCGACACCGCTTCCGCCACGCGGCTTTCAGCCAGCAGGGCCTGCGCAAGGCTGAACCGGAACAAAGCGTTCTGCGGCTGCTGCGTGACGAGCGCCTGGAATTGATCAACCCGCGACGCCATGCCGCTTCAAACCGAGTCCACGAAGATCAACACGCCCGTGGCGTTGTCCGGACCACCACGACGAACCGCTAGAGATACGATCTCGTGGAGGAGTTCCTCGGGCGTCGAATCACGTTCGACGATCTCCGCCAGTTCAGAATCGCGCACCAGGCGCGTAACTCCATCGGTGCAAAACAAGTATCGGTCTCCGGCCTCAAGCGGACGGTCAATCAGGTCCACCAACGGCGGAGTCGGCTGGCCAATGCAGCGCGTGAGCGCATTGCGGTTGGCTTCATGATAATAAACGGTTTCACCTCGCGCGCGGCGCAGGCGGGCCTCGTTTTCCACGGAATGATCCTCGGTGAGCAGCTGGAGCCGGTCGGCGCGGAGGCCGTAGCAGCGCGAATCCCCCACATGCGCCATGTGTAGGACGTTTTCCCGGATGTAGCCGTACGTCAGCGTCGAGCCGATGCCCATGTTCGGACTGAGTTTGATGCCGAGATTATGGACGCTGAGGTTGATGTGGTGCGTGATGGAAACCAGATCGAGCTTCTCGGTTGCGGGCGTCCCACTGATGGCGGCAAGCACTTCATCCGCCGAGCATTGCGCAGCCTCGGCTCCGCCGGGGAGGCCGCCGACGCCGTCCGCTACTCCGAAAACCATCGCCGGAAGGTCGAGGATATAGCGGTCCTCATTTCTTTGGCGGACACGACCGATGTCAGTGAGGGCGGCGGCGCGGAGCGAAGGCATGGGTAAGCTAGGGTTGGCTGGATGGCCGCTTAAGCGAAAGGAAGAAATCTCTCGGTGCGCAACTCACGAGTCAACTTGGTAAACTGGGACTGCGGCAGACTTGCCAGGAAAAGCTGCCCATAGGTTTTTGCCAGAATGCGTGAATCGAGGATCGTGATCACGCCGCAATCCGTTGCGCTGCGAATCAGCCGGCCCGCACCCTGGCGAAACTTGATCAACGCGTCCGGGAGCGTCAGTTCGTTGAACGGATTGCCCCCGTGGTCGCGAATCCACTCGCTCCGGGCTTCCGTGACCGGGTGCGTCGGCAAGTCGAACGGTAAGCGGGTGATGATGACTTGCGAGAGCGATGGTCCGGGGACGTCCACTCCCGCCCAAAAACTGTCCGTGCCGAACAGAATGCCGTTGCCCGACTCCTGAAGTTTTCGGGTCAGTTCCGTCCGAGAGAAATCCTCGCCCTGCATGAAGAACGGGCGTTTCTCCCGCGCAAATTCGGCCGAGAGCCCGTCTGCGACCTGGCGCATGTCGTGATAGCTGGTGAACAACACCAGCGAGCCGCCCGCGACCCGCAGCGCGCAGAACCGGATATAATCAATCAGCGCTTCAATCGCGAGGCGGGCGCCTTGCGGCGAGGGCAGGGGGATGTCGGCGGCCACATACACGCGCATGTGACGTTCGAAATCGAACGGCGACTGCACGATGGCCGTGCGGACCTCGGTGGCGCCGATCCGCTGCTGGAAAGGCAGGATCTGCCCGCCGACGGCGAGCGTGGCGCTCGTGAAAACCACGGAGGTGTTCCGCTCGAACAATTCCTCCCGCAGGTACGGTGCGACATCAATGGGCGCGGTGCGCAGAGTGACGATGTTCTGGCGCCGGCCCGAGCGCTCAAGCCAGTAGACGAATTTCTCATCGGCGACTGAGAGCCACTGCTTGAGACTGGTCTGGTAGGTTTTCAGCCGGGCCTTCTGGTCGAGCAACTCATCGCGTTCCTGCCCTTCGTCGAGTTTATCGGCCTGCGCTCCGACGGCTTTGATGAGCGCGAGCAACGGACCGTCGAGCCATGGATCGCACTTTGTCTCATCCCTCACGCGCACGACAGGCTGCCTGTCGAGCAGACGGTCGCGTAAAAAACCGAAGAACTGTTCGGCGGCCTCCAGCGCATCCACCACGAGCTGCTGTTCAAAAGCTCCGCCGTGCTTGGCGAGCAGACCGCGACGGTTTTTCGGATTGTACAGATACTTCAACATCCGCTCGGTGCCGTAGCTGCTGAGCCGAAGGCCAAAATGGTCCGTGGCGACCTCCGGCACGGTATGGCCTTCGTCGAGCACCACGAAATCATCGGGAAACAACACGCCCCGGGCGCCGCCTTTCTCGGCGGCGCCGCCGGCGTTGATGTGGGCGAACAGCAGGGAATGGTTGACGATGATGACCTGCGCCAGACGGAGCCGCGCGCGAACCCGCTGGTAGAAACAGTGCTCGCCATCGCAGTGTTTGCGCGAGCACGCCGAAGCGTCGGCGTTGACCCATTCCCAGACCTCGGGCGCAGGCGGCGGCGAGAGCTCGTGACGCAGGCCGTCGCGGGAGGTTTCCGCCCACGCCGCAATGCGTTGCAGCTCGCTGTGTTCAGGCGAGGCGAAGAGCTCCTGCTTGTCGCGTAGGGCCGCGGCGAGGCGCGTGGTGCAGCAGTAGTTTGATTTTCCGACGAGCACCGCGCTCTTGAAGTCAGCGTAGGGTTTCAGTTCGGGGTGGGAGTTAAAAACCCGGCGGCAGAGCGGGAGATCCTTTGATTCCAGCTGCTCCTGGAGTGAGATCGTGTGCGTCGAAACGATCATCTGACGCGACTGATCGACCGCATGGATGATGCCGGGCAGCAGGTAGGCGAGGGACTTGCCCACGCCGGTGCCGGCTTCGAAGAGGAGCGGTTCATCAGCCTTCATCGCGGCGGCGACGGTGCGCGCCATTTGCCCCTGCTGGGGGCGATGCTCGAGCTGGAGTCCGTCCTGCAACCAACCTCCCTCCGCGAATATCTTGGCGGCGAATTCGGGCGCACGACTCGGCGGCGGGGGCGGTGCGTCGGTGTCGTCGTGGAGGCCAATCATGCGCGGAGTTCGCTCACGATTGGTTGGTCATCGCTCGGCGCAATTGAATTTGCGAGATCGCGGAGTTGTTCTTAGGTTAAGCCGAATGTTGTCGAACGACCAAGACGCGAACTGGGTGGGCGAGCTGGTGCAATTCCTCCGTGCCCAGCCGGAAGTCAATGCGGTGCGCATTGATCCCGTTTCGCACAAGATTTCGCTCGCGACCATCGGCCCGGTGGATCTTGCCGCACTGGAGGAAAAGCTCGCTGAGACGATTGCCGCCGTGGCGGTCAAGTTTGGCGCCAAGACGACGAGCCTCGCGCCGGCCGGATATCTTCTGCGGAAAGACGGCGCGGCGACTGTGATTGGCCGCGAAACCTGCGAAACCGCGCAAAAGCTCTGGCTCTGGCGCGAGATGGAATGGCCCGAGATCAAGGCCGAGCCCACGGCCGAAGACCAGGAGTGGCGCACCTTGGCGCTGCTCGCCGCGATCTGTGGAGTGCTCGGGGTGGCGGGCGGGCTCGCCCAATATTTTTTCCCCCATCTGCCATGGTTGGCCCGGGTGCTCTTGGGCAGTGCGCTCGTGACGGGGGCGTGGGATGCAGTGGGGGATACGCGCGAGAACCTGCGCGCGGGCAGGATCGACATCCATTTCCTGATGCTCGCCGTCGCCGTGGGCGCGCTGTTCATCGGCGCGTGGGGCGAAGCCGTGCTCCTGCTGTTCCTTTTTTCTTCTTCCGGCGCGATGGAGGAATACGCCCTCGATCGAACCCAGCGCGAGGTCAGCGCCCTGCTCAAAAGTTCGCCGAAGCGCGCCACCATCGTGCAGGCTGATGGAAGCGAGCGAGAAATTCCCGTGGAGGAACTGCAAGTGGGCCAGCGCGTGCGCGTGAGGCCCGGCGAGGCGTTTGCCGCGGATGGTTCGGTTTTATCCGGCTCCAGCGCGAGCGACGAATCCACGCTCACGGGTGAGGCCACCCCGGTCGAGAAGGGGAAGGGGGATCAGGTTTTCAGCGGCACGTTGAATCTTTGGGGCGCACTCGACTTCGAGGTCGTGCGGCTGCCGTCGGAAAGCACGCTGCAGAAGATCATCCGGCTCATCCAGACGGCACAGAAACTCAAAGCGCCGAGCGAGCGGTTCACGGACAAGTTTGGCACGGGCTACACCTACGCTGTCATTGGCGGATCTTTCCTGATGTTTCTCGTCTGGTGGCTGGGCTTTCATCTGCCGCCGTTCGAAAATACGCCCGAGGTGCGCTCCGCATTTTATCGTGCGATGACACTGATGGTCGTCGCGAGCCCCTGTGCACTCGTGCTCTCGATTCCGTCGGCCATCCTTGCGGCCATTGCCTGGGGTGCGAGGCATGGCGTGCTGTTCCGCGGCGGTGCGGCGATTGAGAAGCTCGCCGAGATCAATGTCGTTGCCCTCGATAAGACCGGCACCCTCACGACCGGCGAACTCACGGTCGTGGGCTACGAGAGCTTTCCGGCCGGCCGGGAGCAGGAAGTGATGGAGCTGGCCTACGCGCTGGAGGCGAAATCGGAGCATCCGCTGGCCCGGGCCATCGTGCGCGATGCGAAAGCACGAGGAGTGCGCGCGGTGGAGATAGCGGACTTCAGGAATATCGTGGGCGCCGGGGTGCAGGGAAAACTCGGCGGCGTGCAGACGTTGTTGGGGCGCCGCGAACTGCTCGAAACCGGGCCGTTGGCAAAATGGGCGGAGCATCTGCCACCCGCTCCCGCCGAGCTCGCGGAGATATGGGTCGTGGGCAAGGACGTGCTGGGACGCGTACTGTTGCGCGACCAGATCCGCGCCGAATCCCGCGCGGTGCTCGCGGAACTGAAGCGACTCGGCATCCACACCGTTATGTTGACTGGCGACAGACGACACGCCGCCGAGGCCGTGGCGAAGGAGCTTGGCCTCGCCGAGGTCCGAGCGAATCTCACGCCCGAGCAAAAGGTCGAAGCCATCATGGAACTGCGCCGCGCCAATGGTGGCCAAAAAGTCGCCATGGTCGGCGATGGCGTGAACGATGCGCCGTGTCTCGCCGCCGCCGATGTCGGCGTCGCGATGGGCGCCCGCGGAAGCGATGCGGCCTTGGAGCAGGCCGAAGTGATCCTGATGCATGATCGCATCGAAAATTTTCTCTCCGCCGAGCGCCTGAGCCGCCGCGCCCGCGCTGTCATTCGGCAGAATCTGACCATTTCGCTGGGCGTGGTGGTCGTCATGGTGGTTGCGACCGCGTTTGGCGCGGTGCCGCTTGCCATTGGTGTAGCGGCTCACGAAGGCAGCACACTGGTGGTCTGCTTGAATTCGCTTCGGTTGCTCTTCGGAAGGAATGCCTGATTAACAGGCTCCGAATATGCGCTGTATTTTTGCATTCTTCATCGCTCTCTTTTCGAGCTCTTTGAGCTGAGCGGAGAGTTCGGCACACCCTCCGACCACGTCACTCGTAGCCATTGGAGGTTTTGATGGCCCGTCGTACTGGGCTGAGCTTGTTCCTCACTCAAGTACGGTTGTCTATAGGTACAACGACGACACCTTTACCCCACAACCCTGCGCGAAAGAGGAGAGAATCAAGATTAGTCCGGAGCGGTGGGTCGCGTTTTAGGCTAGTCTAAAAACGGCAAGCGCATTGAGCGGGAAACGACGCTACGAACCTGCGAAGGATGAACCAGACGGCACTAGTTGGTCGATAACCTTGGTCTGGGGCGGCCGCAAATTAAGATCTTCTGGACACAATGCTTACCCGAACTCCAAACAATTCCAGATCTTCAAAGCCGCAGTCTCCGAACTAATCGGGGGACGAGAGTTCGAGTGAGAACTAGCTGCGCTAGTCCGTGATCAACACCTGATCCCCGCTGCGCACCTGCTCGTAGAGCTCGATGATCTCCGTGTTGCGCATGAGGACGCAGCCAGAGCTCATCTGCTCGCCGATGCGGTCTTCGTGGTTCGTTCCGTGGATGTAAATGAACCGCGCATGGGTATCGACGTTGCCGCCTTGGTTCACGCCGGGCTCGAGGCCGCGGAGCCAGAGGATGCGAGTCGTGATAAAATTCGTGGCGGTGTCGGCGTCAGGGAACTCGGAAAAGTGCTTTCCGGTCGGGACGCGGGACTTGAAAACGACTCCCGGCGGCTGGCCGTCGCCGATCCGCTCGGCAATTTCGTGCAGCCCGCGCGGGGTGCCCAGCGAGTCCTTCACGTTGGAGGGCGGTCGCTTCGAAGTGGAGATCGCGTAGCCCTTTACCAATTTACCCTGGTTGAAAAACTGCAGGGTAGACGGTCCGAGGCGGACAATGATAATCCGCGTTGCGGGCTTGATACCAAGGCGGAGGCAGGTTTTGTTGGCCTGTTCAATTGGAGAATCCATCGTGAAAACATCATCGTTCACTGTCGGCATCGTCGGCGCCACGGGCGCCGTGGGTCAAGAGCTGCTTCAGCTCCTGAGCCAGAGAAACTTCCCCATGTCCACGCTGCGGCTTTTCGCCTCAGCGCGGTCGGCGGGCAAAATCGTCGATTTTGCGGGCAGGAAAATCACCATCGAGGAAGCCCGACCGGGTGTGTTCGGCGACATCGACGTGGCGTTCTTCGCCGCCGGCGGGACGGTCACGCGTGCACTGGCGTCTGATGCCGTCAAGGCGGGTTGTCTCGTGATCGACAAGAGTTCCGCGCTGCGCATGGACCCGAACGTCCCGCTCGTTATTCCCGAGATCAATCCCGAGGCGTTGCGCACGCACCAAGGCATCATCGCCAACCCCAATTGCTCCACCGCGGTCACCCTCATGGGCCTGTGGCCGCTGCACCAGGCGTTTGGTTTGAAGCGCTATTTCGCTTCGACCTACCAGTCGGTTTCCGGCACGGGCGCCGAAGGCGTGCGCGAACTCGAAACGCAGGTGCAGGCGCACGCCCACGGCGCGCCCCTCACGCCCAAGGTCTACCCGTATCAGATCGCCTTCAACGTTCTCCCGCAGGTGGATACCTTTGGCGCGAACGGCTACACCGGCGAGGAGACAAAGATGATGCTCGAGAGCCGCAAGGTGATGGGCCTGCCAAACCTCCGGGTGTCCGCGACGTGCGTCCGCGTCCCAGTCGTGCGCGCGCACTCGGTGGCGGTCACGGCCGAGTTCGAGCGTCCCGTCAGCGTGGCGGCCGCGCGGGAGGCGATCAGCGCGTTTTCGGGTGCCCAGCTCGTGGACGATCCCGGCCAGATGAAGTATCCCACGCCGCTCGACTTCGCGCAGAAGGTGAAGTGCGGCGTCGGCCGCATCCGTTTGGACACCGCGCTCGATAACGGCCTGTCCTTCTGGGTTACCGGCGACAATCTCTGGAAAGGCGCCGCGTTGAATGCCCTGCAAAACGCCGAGCTCATGATTCGCGACGGTCTGCTCCGGCCGAAAGCGGCCGCGGTTATGACATGATGGCGCGTAGCCCCGACTGGAATAAGTCCTTGTCATAACCCGCCGGCGACCGATTAGCTTCACCCTCGGATCGGACGCCTAGCTCAGTTGGTTAGAGCACCTCGCTTACACCGAGGGTGTCGGGGGTTCGAGTCCCTCGGCGTCCACCACCAATTTTCACCCAAACCCGACAATGCGACACACGATCTCCGTCATCGTTGAGAATAAGTTCGGCGTTCTAGCCCGCGTCTCCGGCATGTTTTCCGGCCGCGGCTTCAACATCGACTCCCTTAACGTTGCCCCGATGCACGACCCGTCGATGTCGCGGATCACCGTCGTCCTCAATGGCGACGATACCGCGCTCGACATGGTCATTAAACAGCTGCGGAAGCTCGTTAATGTCGTAGATGTCATTGATTTTAAGGACAACGAGTCAGTCGCCCGGGAGCTCGTGCTCATCAAAGTCCGCGCGAACGCGCAGACGCGTTTCGAGCTGCTCCAGATCAAAGACATCTTCCGCGCCAAGATCGTGCACCTCTCGGCCGACGCCATCATCATCGAGGCCACGGGCGACGACGAGAAAGTCACCGCCCTGCTGGGGCTGCTCGAGCCCTTCGGCATTATTGAAATCGCCCGGACGGGCCGGCTGGCGCTCAAGCGCTGAGCGCAGAGCTCACGCAGCTGCAAGCGCTAAGCTTTAAGCCGTAAGCCAAAACATCTAATCTCCCCAACTACATAAACCAATCCCCCGGACATGAGTTTACAGCTTGTCGCTTAAAGCTTACCGCGCCCATTTCCACCTATGCCCGCTAAAGTCTACACCGATAAAGACGCCGATCTCGGCGTGTTCAAAAACAAGACCCTCGCCATCCTTGGCTATGGTTCGCAGGGCCACGCCCATGCGATCAACCTGAAGGAGAGTGGCTGCAACGTCATCATCGGCCTCTATCCCGGCTCCAAGTCGAAGGCCGTCGCCGAGCAGCACGGCTTCAAGGTTTACGACACGGCCGAGGCCGTCCGTCGCGCCGATGTCATCATGGTTGGACTGCCCGACATGAAACAGGCGGACGTCTACAAGAAAGACATCCTCCCGAACCTGAAGAAGGGGAAGACCATCGCTTTCAGCCACGGACTCGCGGTGCATTTCGGCCTCATCAAGCCGCACAAGGACATCGACGTCATCATGATCGCCCCGAAGGGCCCGGGCCACATGGTTCGCCGCCTCTACGCTGAGGGCAAGGGCATGCCGGCGCTCATTGCCGTCGCCCAAGACAAGTCCAAGACCGCCAAGAAGCAGGCACTCGCCTGGGCCAAGGGCATCGGGTCGACCCGCGCGGGTGTGTTGCAGACCACCTTCAAGGAAGAAGCCGAGACGGATCTCTTCGGTGAGCAGGCCGTGCTCTGCGGTGGCGCCAGCGCGCTCGTGCAAGCCGGCTTTGAGACCCTCGTCGAGGCCGGTTACCAGCCCGAGATGGCGTACTTTGAGTGCCTCCACGAGTTGAAGCTCATCTGCGATCTCATGTATGAAAGCGGCATCGCCGGCATGCGCTTCTCGATCTCCGAGACCGCCAAGTATGGCGACATCACCCGCGGTCCCCGCATTGTGAACAAGAAGACCAAGGTCGAAATGAAGAAGATCCTGAAGGAGATCCAGAGCGGCAAGTTCACCCGCGAGTGGGTCAAGGAGTACAAGGGCGGCCTCAAGAAGTACAACGCGCTGCTCAAGAAGGGGGAGAAGCACCAGATCGAGAAGACCGGCACCTACCTCCGCAGCATGATGCCATGGATGAGCAAGAAGAACCTCAAGGGCGTGCAGGCTTCTTACAACTAAGTCGGTCCCAATTAGATTTACTGGGCGGGGTCATAGTGACCCCGCCTTTTTTGTGCGCGGGTGGGTCGGACTGGAGCGTTTTCAAAAATGTCATAGCCGAAAGGCAGGAAGTAGCTACGAGCGTGAGCGAGTGGTCGGCTCCATCCACTCGCTCACGCTCGTGGCTATGCCCTTTCTAAATGGGCTCTAGACCACGGGTCTGCTGTCAGGGCGGAGGGTCGGAACGCGTTGTCCTCAACGCGTTTATTCGCTCCGTCGAGGTCGAAGCCGCGGCGCGACGGATCAGCGCGTGGGCGGGAACGCGCTCCATCTCCAAAGCCCGCGCGCCCGGCCGTCGCGCCTTGTCACCCAATGCCAATTTTGTTTTCCTTTTCCGAAGATTCGCGGAGCTTAGTTGCTTGAGTAAAATTATTCTAGCCACCCGCAAAAGCCCGCTCGCCCTCGTCCAGAGTGAGCTGGTCGCCACGCACCTCCGCACCGCGCTCAAAGTTGAAGCCGAGCTGTTGAAAATCGTCACGACGGGTGACAAGCAGGTGGAATGGTCGCTGGAGCAGAAGGGTGGCAAGGGGCTGTTCACCGGCGAACTCGAGCAGGCGCTGCTCCGCGGCGAGGCGGACATCGCGGTCCACAGCACGAAGGATCTGCCCGGTGAGATGCCAGTGGGCCTGGCGATTGCTGGCTATCTGCCACGCGAAGATCCGCGGGACGTGCTGGTGCTCCGCAGCGATTTGACCGCGCCGAAAACGCTCGCCACCGGGAGCCCGCGACGCCGGCTGCAGGTCGCGAAGTTGTTTCCCGGTGTGGAATTTTCCGAGATCCGCGGAAACGTGGACACGCGGCTGCGCAAGATCGC
>JBDTJA010000339.1:0-8428 GCA_039936075.1 Opitutaceae bacterium
CTACGACTCCTCTGATGTTCTGCCGTTCGCCGGTGTGGTACCGAAATATGGCTCAGGCGAAACCTTCCAGTTGCGTGGACTCATTTCGGGAGCCACCTACCCGTTGCTCGACGGGCAGATCGATCAATCCGTGTTTTCAGACAATGTTTTCATCGATTCGATTGACGTGATTCGTGGACCCGCGGCCCTGCTTTATCCCAATTCGTCTTTGGGCGGTGTCATCAACAAGTTGACGCGTCGTCCCCAGCCCCGCGCCAGCAACTCGGTAGAATTCAGTGTGACCGATTTTGGCCTCTATCGCGGCACCTTCGATTCGACCGGACCCGTGGGCAAGCTGGGCAACGGCGAAGTGGACTACCGGGTGCTCGGTGCGTATCAGCGCGGCGATTCCTTCTTTAATAACGTGAAGGATGACAGAACCGTGATCCATCCGGAGCTGCAGTGGAATTCCAAGAATACGACGGTGTACGTTGCCTTGGACTACGAGAAATTTCTTCGGCCGTCGAATCCCACGGGTTTGCTGCAACCGAACGGGGTGATTTTTACCGGCCTCGGTCTGGATAACAGTCTATTGCTCCCGAAGGGTGTCGGGGAAACTCACATTCTTAAAGGGGTCAGGGGTTCGGTGGTGCAACGTTTGGGCGAGGGCTGGGAAACCGTTGTCGGGGTGAACGCGGACTATTATCATCGCACCGGCAGCATCGTCTTACCGCTCAAGGCAGACTGGGATGCCCGGACCGTCGGTTTCTACAACCGGCTCAATGACATCGCTCTCTACCACGATTCCTTTAGCATCGATACGAACGGAACCTATGATCTGTTTGGCATGAAGAATCAGACGACGTTCGGCATGAATATCACGATCCAGAAATCGGTTACCAAGCTCTATGCGAACACCAATTTCGGCGGACCCGGGCAGACCTACAATTACCGTCCGATTGACAACCCCGATGTCGCTTCGTTGCCGGTCCAGCCGTTCAACTCTTACGTCGTTCCGGCCAATCCGGGATCACGCATCCGGAGCGAATTCTCGAACTTCTATATTCAGCAGAGCATCGATGTCCTGCCTGACCGGCTGACCTTAATCGGGGGCATCGCCAGGTATAAGGATGAGACAACCAACCAAGCCAACTATGCAGTCAATTCGTCGCTGAACATTGGGGATCAGCCGATTCTGTACCGCACGGGTGTGGTGCTGCACTTTTTCAAGAAGGCGCTGTCCTTTTATGCGATGCAGGCCGGCAACCAGCTTCCGCCGACCACCTCAACGCTGATCGATGGCAGTTCGGCTCCGGCCGCCCAGGGAAAAGGCAAGGAAGTGGGGGTCAAGGTCAGTGTTTGGGACGGAAAATTGACCTCGACGATCTCTTACTTCGACCTGAAGACCACCGGGCTGACCGTGTTTGGCGGAGTGCTCCCGAGTGGCATCACTTATGTGATTCCGTTGGGCTCGACCACCCAACGCGGGTTTGACGGGGACATTACGGCGAATTTGACCCGACAGTGGCAGTTGATTGGGACGTTCTTTGCGGGCACGGTTCACGATCAGGCGGGCCACCCTGTCGACGATTCCTATCGATCATCGGTGAGTTTGCTCACGAAATACCGGTTCATCGATGGTGGCCTGAACGGTCTGTCGATTGGCGGCGGAGCGTATCAAACGACGGGACGCGTGACCAGCACCTCGGCGCTCACCTATGCGAACAAACCGGCCTTCATCACGAACAAGGCCGAACCCGTGACGACGATCTTCGCCAACTACGAGATAAACAGGAATTGGTTCGTCAAGCTCCAGGTGGCTAACGTGCTCAACAAGGTTTACGCCGTCGGTATTAACTCGGCAACATTGGATCAGCCGGGCATCGGCCGGTCGGTTACGGTCCACGTCGGCTACAACTTCTAGGAAGTTGGCCCGAAGTGATCGGCTGTAACGCAGTGAATTCCGGTGCGCAAGGGAGTCCTTGCGCACCTTTTTTTTATTACCTACTGGAGCCCGTCTTCCGATGCGGTTGATGGTTTCCGGTCCAGCAAAGAAACCCATCCGCATGCGCCCGGTGATCGATTCTAGCGCGGAGGATTCGCCCTCCGTTGTTTGCGCCAGCCGCCAGGACGCTGTGATTCCAACGAGGGAATGGCGGTCGGCGACATGGGTCGGGGCGAACACCTTCGGCAATGATGGGGATCGGCTTGACCACCTCGCGAAACAGCTCACTCCCAACAGTAAAATATAGTTGGGTCCCACCTCACTTCGCCGAAATCCACTGCTGCGAGAACCATGAAGGATCCTCAGGCCCATTCCGCGCCCGCCCCGGGAAATTCCAGAAGGGAATTTTTGCGCAATATCGCGTTGGTGGCCGGGGCCGCTTCTCTGGCGGGTGCGGCGAACGCGGCCGCGCTGCCGACCGAGCCGGAGGGAGAGTCGCCGCCATCTGAGTACCTTTCGTTCGGTCCGGACGAGGCAGCGTTCGTCGAGGCCCTCGTCGATGTGATGTGCCCCGCCGACGGCCTGACGCCCCGTGGGGTGGAATGCGGACTTGCGCTGTTTGTCGACCGGCAGCTCGCGGGTGCTTTTGGCCAGGGCGAACGGTTATATCGCAACGGACCGTGGCGACCCGGGCGGGCCGAGGACGGCTTTCAGCGGCCGCTGACTCCGGAGCAATTCTACAAGGCGGGGATCGCTGCAGCCAACGAAGCCTGCCGGCGGCGGCACGGTCGGCCTTTTGCCGCGCTGGACCATGGGGAGGCGGATGAGATGTTGACGGTTTTTGCCGCGGGCGGGACGGCGGACGAACCCGCGTTGCTGGGGGAGTGGTTCAACGAACTCGTCTATCCCTTGTTCGTGCAGTCGTGTTTCGCCGACCCAATCTACGGGGGCAATCGCGGCAAGGTCTTCTGGAAAATGCTTGGCTATCCCGGACTGCCGGCGGTGAACGGCCTCAACATGGTCCGCTATCGAGGAAAGCCGTTTCCCGGCGCGCGGACGCCAATGTCGATGGAAGACTTCAGCTAGAGCGTGCCCTGCGGTTATGACGATCCATCCTCATTGCACTGTGGCGATTGTGGGCGGCGGCTTGGCCGCGGGACTCGTCGCGCGGCAGCTGGCACGGGAAAAGGTGCAGACCGTGGTGCTGGAACGGGGTGGGGACGTCATGGGGACCGCGGCGGCGCGCATCCCGACCCAGCGCGACGAATTGCGTTGGGATGTCCGCATCGGCCTGATGCAGGATGCGGCGACGGAAACCTACACCCTGCGGCGCTCGCGTGATGAATTGTCGCGTCCCATGCGTCGGCTCAACGCCTTCCTGCCGGGCACCGGCGTCGGTGGCGCCGGCAATCATTGGAACGGACAGGCCTGGCGCTGGGTGGAATATAATACCAAACTGCGGTCCCGACTCGTGGAGCGTTACGGCCGCAAGGCGATTCCCGATGACATGCCATTGCAGGACTGGGGGGTGAGTTACGACGAACTCGAGCCCTACTATGATCTCTTTGAGAAGCTCTTTGGTATTTCTGGCCGAGCCGGCAACCTGAACGGGCGTATTCAGCCCGGCGGCAACCCGTTCGAGGCGCCGCGGCGGAACGAATATCCGCAAGGACCGTTGGAGACCACGGAAGCGGGGCTCATTTTCCAAGAGACGGTGCAGCGCAAATTCGGGTATCACCCGTTTCCGTCGCCAGCGGCGAATTCGCCGGGCGCCTATACCAATCCCGATGGCATGCGCCTCGGCGCGTGCCAATACTGCGGCCATTGTGACCGGTTCATTTGTGAGGCGAATGCCAAAGGTACGCCAGCGGCGCTGCTTTACCCGTGGCTCGAGCACCAGCCGGGCTTCAAATTGCAGCAGGGTGCGCAGGTTACCGCCTTGGACTACGACGACAAGGCGGGCCGGGTTCGAGGCGTGCGCTATATCGATTTGCTGACGGGCGTTGAGCATTTGCAGCCGGCCGATGCGGTGGTGCTGGCGGGTTTTACCCTGACCAACGCGAAATTGCTGCTGAGCGGTGGCATCGGCCGCCGCTATGATCCTGTGACCGGCCAAGGCGTGGTGGGTCGGAATTTCTGCTACCAGGCCAACTCCGGAATGGATCTTTTCTTCCCAGGAAGGTGGCTCAACCCGTTTCTATCCGCCGGCAGCACCGGCACGATCATCGACGAGTTCAATGACGACAATTTCGATCACACCGGGCTCGGCTTCCTCGGTGGCGGCTATATCGGCGTCAACGTTTCGTCGGGCCGTCCGATCAAATCGCGCCGGTTGCCTCCTGGCACGCCTCGTTGGGGATCGCGTTGGAAGCAGGCCAACGCCGACTGGTATGCCCACGCCTGCTCCATGGGCGTGCAAGGGAGCTGTTATCCACATCGGGAAAATTTTCTGGATCTTGATCCCGATTACACCGACGCCTTTGGCCAGCCGCTCGTTCGGATCACCTTCGACTTCCGGGAAAACGAACGCCAGTTATCCGCGTATTGCACGGGACAGGCCCGGAAGATCGCTGACGCGATGGGTGCCTCCGTCGTCGGCCCGGCGGTCCCGCGGAGCGCGCCGTTCGACACCCGCCTCTATCAGGGTTCACACATCACGGGCGGCACGATCATGGGAGCCGACTCCGCGACCAGCGTCGTATCTCCGCGGTTGCAGCACTGGGATGCGGAAAACCTTTTCGTGGCCGGGGCGTCGGTATTCGCCCACAATGCCGGACATAACCCGACCGGGCCGGTCGCGGCGCTGGCTCTGCGCCTCGGCGACGATTTGGCTCGTTACGTTCGGAACCCCGGGCGCCTGTCATGATGATTTCCCTGCGTTTGACGATTATCTGGGTGGTGCTGCTCGGCACCGCGAGCACGGCGGGGGCAGCCACTCCGGCGGTGCCCGCCTCCAAGCCGGATCCGGTGAACGGGGCAAAGATTTTTGCCCTCTGCGCTGCCTGTCATGAGCCGGGGAAGGCGCCGCAAAGCGGCCCTGAATTGCGCGGCGTGATAGGGCGCCGGAGCGCGACCGTGCCAGGTTTCCGTTACAGCCGGGCCATGCGGAGAGCGAATCTCACGTGGGACGAATCCACGCTCGACGCCTATCTGGCCGACCCCCAGGCGGTGGTGCCGGGCAACACGATGCCTTTTCCCGGTCTGCCGGTGGCGGAGGAACGCCGCGAATTAATTCATTACTTGAAAACCCTCCAATGAGCGCCGGCATGGACCGCAAAACATTCCTGACCACGCTGGGTGGAGGCGCTCTCAGCATCAAGGCGCTGGGCTCGGCGGCCGAACCGTCGCAGCCAGCTGACCGGCCCGATTCCGACTTGGTCGAGCTGCTGTG
The DNA here is from genome assembly GCA_039936075.1 of Opitutaceae bacterium. Classification (GTDB taxonomy): domain Bacteria; phylum Verrucomicrobiota; class Verrucomicrobiia; order Opitutales; family Opitutaceae; genus Opi-474. Next base: position 5,316 of record JBDTJA010000339.1, read on the forward strand.
TCTCGACGATTTTGAGGCGCGTGCCCGGCAGTTACTGCCGCCAGCGGTCTACAACTATGTTGCGGGTGGGGCCGCCGACGAGGTGACCCTGCGGTGGAATCGCGAGAAATATCGCGAGATCCGCCTGCAGCAGGAGGTGCTGAGGGACCTTTCTGCGCTGGATTGTTCGACGACGCTCTTCGGCCAGAAAATGAACACGCCAATTCTACTGGCGCCGACATCGGGTCACAAGCTGTCGCATCCCGAAGGCGAACTGGCCACCGCGCGTGGGGCGGGTGCGTTTGGAGCGACCATGGTCCTGAGTTCCGGATCGAATACATCCATTGAGGATGTGATGGCGGTCGCTTCACATCCGCTATGGTTTCAGCTGTATGTCTTCAAGGACCGTGGCCTTTGCCGGGCGCTGATCGAACGCGTCCAGTCTGCGGGCGCGAAAGCGATCTGTGTCACGGTCGACAGCCCGCTCGACGGTGCGCGCAACCGCCAGATGCGAACGCCGTTCAAGCTGCCGCCGGGCGTCGGTTATCCCCATTACGTGGGCCTCACGGAACCGGGGTCGGTGCAAACCCTCGACCTGGTGCAGCCGGCCAATCTGCTGTGGAAGGACATTGAATGGATGCGCTCATTTATAAAGGTCCCGATGCTGCTGAAAGGCGTCATGAACCCGGCCGATGCGGTGACGGGCATCAAGGCTGGCGCCGACGGCATCATTGTTTCCAACCACGGTGGGCGATGCCTTGACACCCAGCCGGCCACGATCGAGACGTTGCCGCGCGTGGTCGAGGCCGTGGCTGGCCGGGTGCCGGTCATTGTGGATGGTGGCATCCGCCGTGGCACCGACGTCGTCAAGGCCATCGCGTTGGGCGCTGCCGCGGTGCAAATCGGGCGGCCCTATGTCTATGGCTTGGCTTCAGGGGGCGCGGAAGGGGTAGCCCACGTACTTAAGATTCTCCGGCAGGAACTGCTCATGGCCATGTCATTGCTCGGCCGGCCGACGATCGGGTCGATCAACCATACCGCTCTCTGGAAATGACTTCATCCAATTTGGCCAATGAAAACCGGCACCGTTGCCGCTCCCTGAGTTACTCGAAAAGGGCCTGGTTGCTGTTGATTGCCGTCCTCGCGCCGACCACGGCCTTCGCCGCCGAAAAAGGTGAAGCGCCCCTGCGCGGTCTGGTGACGGCGGATTGGCTCGTGCTCGTGGGGGTCGCGCTATCACTCATCGCAATCGGAGCTTACTATACCCGGCGGCAGAAGACGGCGGAGGAGTATTTCCTGGCCGATCGCAACATGTCCCCGTTCCTGGTCGGGATCTCGCTCTATGCCACGATTTGCAGCACCCTGACCTATCTTGGGCTCCCCGGTGAGGTCGTGCAGAACGGTCCGGTCTACCTTGGGGCGACGCTGGTGGCATTCCCGGCCGTCTATCTGGCGGTAGCCTACTTGGTCATTCCTTCCATCATGCGCCTAAGGGTGACGAGTGCCTATGAATTGCTCGAAGCGCGCCTCGGGCTGCCGGTGAGGCTCGCAACCTCGGGGGCGTTCCTGATGACGCGATTCGTGTGGATGGGACTGATGCTCTATACGACGTCGCTTATTCTGGTGACGGTCATGGGGTGGGACCCCGCGTGGATTCCACTGATCTCGATCATCACGGGGGTGATTACCACGACGTATTCTTTGTTTGGCGGATATTCGGCGGTGGTGATCACTGACGTGCTCCAGTTTTTCATCCTGCTGGTGGGAGCCATTGCGACGGTGGTCTGCATCACGGTTCTGATGGGCGGGGTCGGACCATGGTGGCCCACGCATTGGGCGTCGCATTGGTCGCCGCAGCCATTTTTCAGTGCGGACCCGCATGTACGGGTGACGATGGTGGGCACCTTCGTGGGCGCGATCATCTGGTGGGTCTGCACCTCGGCTTCAGATCAGATGGCGGTTCAGCGCTATCTGAGCACCCGGGATGTGGCCGCGGCCCGCCGCGCCCTGCTCCACAACTGCATCGCCGCCAGCGCCGTCGTGGTTGTGCTCTGTCTCGTGGGGTTCGCAGTGTTGGGATTCTATCAGGCCAATCCACACTTTATCCCCGCGAATCTGTCGTTCGCGAAAAATGGCGACGCATTCTTCCCTCATTTTGTCGGCCATTTCCTGCCCGCGGGCCTGCCGGGTCTCGTGGTCGCCGGTTTGCTCGCTGCGGCGATGTCGAGTTTGAGCTCGGGCATCAACTCTAGCGCCACGGTTTTGACCAAGGACTTCGTCGAGACGCTCTCGCCGAATCCCGAGCGGACTGAGTCCACGCGCGTAAAACACGCCCGGCTGCTGGCCATGGGGGTGGGGGTTGCAGCCATCGCCACCAGTCTGCTGGCGAGTTTAATTCCCGGCAACTTGGTCGAATTGGGCGGGAAGATGGTGAATCTTTTTCTGTGTCCGTTGTTCGGTATTTTCTTTCTCGCCCTCTGGGTTCCCTTTGCCACGCCCTTTGGCGCGATCATGGGAGCTTTCTACAGCTTTGTTACGGCTCTGCTGGTTGGCTATTGGGACATGTTTACGGGTGCGCCGGCCATCAGCTTCCAGTGGATCGCTCCGGCCTCGTTGCTGGTTTCGATCACCGCCGGTTGCATTTTCAGCCGGTTGCCGACCCGAGGAAAGCCGGCACGGAGCCTGGCGATTTACACCGTCGTCGCGCTGCTGCCTTGGGTCGGGGTGGCGGCGGTCCTGTTCTCCCGACACTCCTAGGATGATTGTTGTCGTCATCAGGCACCACGGAGTAATCGCCCGCCAGCTGAGTGGAGCGCGGCTTTCGATATGAAAAAGGTCCGCTTTGGTATCACCGGTTCCGGCTACATGGGGCGCACCCACGGCGAGGCGATTCAACATCTGGGTGAGACTGCCGAATTGGTCGCCGTCTGGGGTGGCACCCGCGCGGCGGGCTTGGCAGGGCGGTTACGCGTCGCGAACGCGCCGACCCTGGAGGCGCTGATGCAACGGGAGGATATCGACGCCATCGTCATCACGACCCCGCATCATTTACACGCGCGGGAAGCGATCATGGCGCTGGAATCCGGCAAGCATGTGCTGGTGGAAAAGCCGATGGCCACGACGGTGGAGGATTG
>JBDTJA010000340.1:0-11247 GCA_039936075.1 Opitutaceae bacterium
CGAGCAGCGGATGCTTGAATGAGGCCGAGGTCACCCGGATGGCTTCCAGCGTCGGGGGCTGAAGAGCGGATTCCACCGAGGCAGCGTCCAGCGGCTTGGCGTGATACGTGGAGCAGCCCGCCAGCAACGCCAGGCCGGCCAGCAACCAGCAGCGTTCCGTACGGCGCACCGGGGGGATTTCCTTCCCGTCGCTTTTGGTGGATTTCTTTGGATTCAACATTACGCGAACCTCCGTTGACCCATAATCGGCGATGCGACCACACAGAAAACTGGAAAAGCCTGGCATGGAATGAAAGGGCGAAGAAAGCCGCAGGACCGGTGGATCGTAAACTCGCCGCTTACTCCCGTCGGTCCCATCGCGGGAGTTCCCTCCTCACCCGCGAGGGCCGCCCGAGGGTTATTTCCCTGGCGCGGCGGCGGCCCAGAGGACCGCGGCATCGAACAGCTTCACCCCGGCCTCGTTGAGGCCGGGAAAGGTCGTGTTATCGAGGAAGATCATCACGCGGCGCGCCGGCGCGAGGTTCTCACCGTCCATCGTCGCGCCTTTTTCGTAAGCAAAGAACGGTGACTTATCGAGCTCCCCCGGGAACGTCGCGATGACGATGGCCCCAGGTCCGGGACGGCCCCAATTCATCGGTCCGCCTTTCTTCATGACATTGAGCAGTCCCGCGGGCAGTCCGGCCGCGAGCGGATGAGGCGCGTTCACCATCCAGAGATAACGAACTTTTCCTTCCCGCGTGCCAAAATCCGCCTCCTCCTTTTTCCCGGTCATCCCGACATGCGGCAACATGTAGGACTCCCACGTCACGAGCGGGACCGGCACCGACTTATATTTGCCCTCGATCGCGTGGGCACTCACACCCGAGGAAATCACGATGACATCCTTGCCGGTCGCGACGCTCGCCGGCTCGCTCTGGTCGGCAAAGGTCACGGTGAAGCCCAGCGACGTGAGATGCTCCTGAACCTTGGCGTCGGACGCCACGATGGCGGGCGCGGCCTTGGCCTGGCTGACGAAAAGCAACGCCCGTCCTTCAGCCTGGGCCGATAGGCCGAACGCGGCGAAGCCGAGCGAAAAGAAGAAAAGCCGGGTAGGGAATTTCATGGCGGGATTTACTCGGCGATGACGAGGATTTCGAATGAGCCGGGGACAACGGAGGCCAATGGATGAGGCACCTTGGACGTGGGCGCGGGCTTCGGACCGAACTGGCCCGTCGGCAGGAAAATCCGGCCGGTTTTTTCATCCAGGGCAATCTGCTTCGCTCCGACGCCCGTTTTAACCGTCTGCAGCACGGAATATTTATCAGGGGAATCCTCATGGACCACCGTCATCGTTTCGTCGGCGTTGGACGTGAAGATTCGGCCCGTCGACGCATCGTAAAGCACGCCATCCGCATCTTCGCCGACGTCCGGCGTCGCGACGACCCGGCCGGTGTCGCTGTCGAACACCACGAGCTTGTCGTTGCCGCAGACGGAGAAAAGCCGGTGGTGCACGGGATCAATGTCCAGGCCCGTGCCGCCTTCCCCGGGCGCGGAAGACCAGGTGGCGATCACCTTCAGCGTGTGGGTGTCGAATACGTGAACCTGGCTCTTCTCTTCATTGTTCACGAAAGCGCGGCCGCGACCATCGAAGCAGATCTGCTCCAACTTCCCTTCCGCCAGCGCCACCGAGCCGGTGACGGCCGCCGTGACCGGATCGATCACGGTCACGTTGCCGCTGCTGCCGTTAACCACGTAAACTTTCTTCGTGTCGGCGGCGTCGAATTGGATGGCGTCAGGATTGGTGCCGGTGGTCTTGATGCGGGCGAGGACTTTTAAATTTGTCGCATCAAACATGATGACCGCGTTGTCATTGCCGCTGGTGGCAAAGCCGCGATTCAATCCCGGCACGATGACCACGCCGTGCGCTCGACTAGCCGGCGCGATCTCGCCGACCTTTTTCCCTGTGTCGGCATTCAGCACCTCAAATTTCGTGGAGTGCGCCACGTAAAGAAACCGGGTCGCAGGATCCACCCGGAGGTAATCCCAACGGGCGGCGTCGCCTCCCACCGGATAGCGGGCCACGACCCGATAGTCGGCGGCAAGACTGATGAGGGCGGAGGCGATGAAGCCGAAGAGCAAAACAAGGATGCGGGGCATGGGGATCAGGGGTTGGTGGTCAGGGTTGACCAAACGGGCCATTAGCCTGCGCGCCAAACCTGAACTCATCATGAACGATGCCTGAAAATAAATTAGGGGAGTTTCCTCTCGCGCGGTTGGTGGTTGTCCACATGTTTCAGCGCAGCACAGAACCCCGCCTCTCCCGTGAAAATATTGATTGTTGAAGACGAGCGCCGGCTTGGCCAGTTCATCAAGAAAGGGCTGAGCGAGCGGAGTTACACTGCCACATGGGTCGGCAGCTGTCGCGAGGCCCGCGACGCCCTGTGCGAGACGGGCTACGACGCCATCATCCTCGATCTGGGTCTGCCGGATGGCGACGGGTTGGAGCTGTTGAAAGAGTGGCGGCACAGTGGTTTCAATGAGCCGGTGCTCATCCTCAGCGCCCGCGACGCGGTGGAAGACCGGATCAAGGGCCTCGATGTCGGCGCTGACGACTACCTGGCCAAACCCTTTTCACTCGAGGAACTGCTGGCGCGGATGCGTTCACTCCTCCGCCGCCAGAGCGCCGCCAAGGAAACCGTCCTGGAGCACCGGCATGTCCGGATGGATCTGCTCGGGCGAACCGTGACCGCCGACGGAGTGGCCGTGGATCTGACCAGCCGGGAGTTCGCACTGATGGAGATTTTTCTCCAAAACCCGGGACGCATCCTCCCCCGCACCCTCATCGCGGAAAAAATCTGGGAATCACACTACGACATCGATGGCAATCTGCTCGATGTCTACATGAGCAAGCTGCGGACCAAGTTTGATCTCAAGACGGACCGGCCGATGTTCAAAACCATTCGAGGGGTCGGCTACCAGTTGCTGTCATGAGATCAGTGGGGGCACGCCTCGCCCTGTGGTACGCAGGCGTTTCCACGGTCACCATGGTTTGTCTGTTCGTGGCCGGTTACTATCTGCTGAATTCCCACCTCGTGCGCAGCTTGGACCTGCTGAACGCGGCCGAGTTTGCGCAGATCAAGTCCGTGATTGGGACCGACTATGGCGAGCTAACTCCAGCCCAGATTGACCTGCGAATGCGGAGGACTGCTGAGGTGGCGTCAGTTTTTTTCTATGTCGAAATCCACGAGAAAGAGCATGGGGTGCTTTTTTCGTCCTCCAATCTGGCCGGCCATCGGCTGCCCGATGTCCCGGGCAAACGCGTTTTCAACGCGATGGCGCACGGCATCGGCGAGTTGCGCGTCGGCGAGTTTATTCTCGGGCCGATGGACGTGATGATTGGCACGTCATACGCGCAGGTCGGCACCGTGATGGAAGGTTATACCGAGACCAGTCTGATCCTGGTCTGCCTCATGCTCGTGGTGAGTGTGATCACGGGTCTGGCCCTGAGCCGCGCCGCCATGCGCCCGGTGCGAATGATTCAGGAAACGGCCAACCACATCCGTTCCGACAACCTGAGCGAACGGATTCCAGTCGGCGAAGTGCAGGATGAGATTTCCAATCTCGCCCGCCTGCTCAACGAGATGTTCGATCGCTTGGAGCTGTCCTTTAACCAGATCCGCCGCTTCACGGCCGAGGCCTCCCACGAATTAAAGACCCCACTCTCGCTCGTGCGGCTGCACGCGGAAAAACTGCTGGTCGAGGGCGGCCTGACGCCGGTGCAGGAGGAGTCGGTGCAGATGCAGCTCGAGGAGATGGCCCGCCTGAACAAAATCATCGATGAACTCCTGTTCCTTTCGCGCGCGGAGGCCCACGCCGTGCGGCTCGATTTCCGGCGGGAGGATCCGGCTGAATTCCTGAAGCTGTTCGAGCAAGATGCCCGCGCACTCGCCGAACACCGGGGCATGGTGTTCTCCGCTGCGACGGAGGGCCGCGGCCTGGTGGACTTCGATCCCAAGTGGTTGCGCCAGGTGTTGCTCAACCTGCTCCAGAATGCCTTGAACGTCTCGCCCCCTGGCGGCCGCGTCTCCCTCACCTCGGTCTTCACCATGGACGCGTGGCGGGTCGCGCTGGAAGACCAGGGCTGCGGCGTACCGCCGGCCCAGCGCGAGCGGATCTTTGAGCGCTTTTTACGCTTGGAGACCAGTGTCGCCCGCGAGACCAAGGGCAGCGGACTCGGCCTGGCAATATCGCGGAGCATCATCGGACTGCACCGGGGGATTATCCGCGCCGAGGCCGGCTACGGCGGCGTCGGACTGCGCGTGATCTTCGAGTTACCCCTCTGCCCGGTTGCCGCGATCCCCACCCTCGATCGGCCTTCGGCGCCCGAGCCGGACCGTGACCGGGCCACGCAGTCCGCAGGCTAAATGGGTGGATCAACGCTTACCAGAGACCAATTACCCGCCACCAGATCAGCCCCACGCCAAACCAAATCGCCAGGTTGATGACGGAGACGATGAAACCAATCGTCCACCAGTCGCTCTGGGAGACATAACCCGCGCCAAAATAGATCGGGGCCGAACCTGTCCCATAGTGCGTGATACCGGCATTGAGGTTGGAAAAAAACGCCAGCGGCCAAACGGCCAGAGCGGCCGGCACTCCGGCCGCCAAAGCGGCGGCTAGAAAACTGGGGTACAAGGCCGTGACATGCGCCGTCATGCTGGCAAAAGTATAATGGGCGTAGAGGTAGGCGACGACCAGCACGACCATGGTGAGGGGCCAGGGCCAGTCGTGGACATGGCGGAAAACACTCTGGGAAATGACCGTGACCACTCCCTGTTCACTCAGCTGCTCCGCCATCATCAGCAACAGTGCGAACCAAATCAGGGCATCCCAGGCAGTTTTGTCGCCCAACAGCTCATCCCAACTGACCACCCCGACGAGTAATATTATGCAAACTCCCGCCAGCGCCACCGTGGTGTTGGACAAGCCATGCCAGGGGGCGCTGATCCAGCCCACCATCACCAGCAACATGATCCCGGTCAAAATCCGCTCCGGACGTTGCATGGGCCCAAGCTCCCGCAGTTTGGCGCGGGCATGCAGTTGGGCATGGTGGGTGTCGCGCAACAACGGCGGGCTGAGTTCGTGCAACAGCCACGGGAGGAACGCAAACGTGCACAAGCCCGGGACCGAGGCGGCCAACGCCCAGCGACCCCAGGTCATTTCAACGTGCGCGATGCTATGCGCAAAACTGGCGATGAGCGGGTTGGCCGCCATGCCGGTCAGAAACATGGCCGAGGCCGCGTAGGTGCAGTGAAAGGCCACCAGCGTTAGATAAGCCCCAATGCGGTTCGCGGTGGGGCCCGGCTCGGAATCGAGCGCCGCGGCCAGGTTGCGCACGATCGGGGCCATGATGCCGCCGCCGCGCGCGGTGTCCGACGGGACCATGGGCGCCAGCACGAGATCGGATATCGCCACCGAATAGCCGAGAGTCAGGGAGGTGCGGCCGAACCGGCTGATGAACAGATAGGCGATGCGCACGCCCAACCCGGTGGTGGTGATCGCCCGCGCAAAAAGAAAGGCCGAAAATATGAGCCAAACCGTTGTGTTGCCAAAGCCCGACAGGACTTTCTCCGGCGTCAGCGTGTTGGTCAGAAGTAGCAGCGTGGCGGCCAGAAGCGCGCTAACCCCCATCGGCACTGGCCGCACGACCAGGGCGACAATCGTGCCGACGAAAATAGCGAGGAGGTGCCGTTGGGGCAAACTGAGCCCCACCAGCGGCACGAAATAAACCACCAGAGCCGGGAGGAGGACGACAGCCCAGCGGCGCAAGACAGGCTGAGCGGGGTGACTCATGGGATAAAGACCGCGATCCGTCCGCCAGGACGGCGCAGGGTTCGGTGGCTTCCACGCAAGGTCATCGGCCCATGGCTGGCAAGGGTGTTGCACGCCTGGCCCGTGGAATCCTCCGGCCGCGACCGTCCGACGTTGGCCCCACGCGGGCGCCGGATTATCCCGTCACCGCGCTAGAGCCGTTTCAAAAAAGTCATAGCCGAAGGGCCGGAAGTAGCTACGAGCGTGAGCGAGTGGCCGGCTCCCTCGACTCGCTCACGCTCGTGGCTACACCCATGCTCAATGCGCTCTAGACCAAGGCGCGGAGCGCCACCAAGGCGAGCGCGACCGTGATCAGCCCACCGATGCGCGTGGCAATTTGGGCGAAGGGCATCAACTGCATCCGGTTTGACGCGGTGAGAATCGCCACGTCGCCAGTTCCGCCCTGACCGCACCGGCAGGCGTTGATGATGGCTGTCTCAATGGGATAGAGCTTGATCCAGCGCCCGACAAAAAATCCGGTGATCACCATCGTGGCGACCGTGGCAACGATCGTCACAAGATTGGCCGGGGCGAAAGCCGCGACCAGTTTTTCCCAGGGGGTCATCGCGACACCGATGGCAAACAATAGCGGGTAAGTCACGGCCGACGCAAAAAATTTGTACACGACCTGCGCCCCAGCCTGCAGCTGCGGGGAAACCCCGTGGGCGAGCTTGGCCACCACGGCGAGGGCCAGCATTGAGAGCGCCGCGGGCACCGCCACGTGGAATTTCGAAAAATAGCCCGCCAGGAACAATCCCACTATGTAAAATGAAATGGCGAGGCTGCCCGCCGCCGCGATCTGCGTCACATCCATGTGTCCCGTGATTTCATCCTGGTTGGGGTTGAGGTCGTCATGTTCCCCCGGCTGGATCCGGCCCTCGCCGGTGAGGCGGGGATATTTCCGGCCCATATAATTTAGCGCCCCCGCCAGCAGGATCGCCGTCAGGCTGCCAAACATCACGGGCGGTAGCACGGCGGCGAACTCGTCCCCCGCCTTGAGATGGAGGATCTCGGCGTAACCGGCCGAAAGCGGGATCGCCCCTTCGCCCACGCCGCCTGACATGACTGGGACCACCACATAGAACAAGGTGTGTTTTGTGCCCAAGCCGAGGAGCGTGCCCACCCCGACACCGACCAAGCCGGCCAAGAGTGTACCAATCGCGATCGGGATGAAAATTTTGACGAAGCCCTTGATCAGCACCGTGCGGTCCATCCCCAGGATGCTGCCGACGATTACCGCAGCAATGAACAGGTAGAGGAAATTGGTGCCCTTGGTGAATTCGGTCACGCTCGCAATCAACGGAGGCGGCAGGATTTTCGCGTAAGTGAGATAGGACGGGACGAAGGTGGCAAGAATCGCGGCCGCGCCAAAATGCCGGAGCACGGGCAGGCGCTTGCCGATTTCGCCGCAGGTGAAGCCGCCGACGGCGAGCACGGCCATCATCATGCAAATTTCCACCGGAAACTTGCCGGGCTGCTGGGTGAACCAGACGATGATGCCGAACAGGACGAGATAGACGGGCAGCGGCAGGATGCCGATGCGGAACTCCATCAGTTTCCACCAGCCTTCCGGCCAGAAGCTCTTGGAAGGTTGGACGGCGGGGGTTGGCGTCGCGATGGAGTCGGAGGGATGGGGGGTCATGGGTTGGGCGTGGGGCGGCAGGGCGCGCAGGATGAAAGCTATTCGAGGCGGGTGAGCTCCTGAGCGGCGGCCGACGGAGACAGTGGGAGATAGCCGTTGTCGCTGTCCTTTTCCGCCGCGATCACGGCCTGGCCCTCGGGCGAAAGCACGAGACGCAGGTATTCCTTCACCAACGGGTCGAGTGGGCGGCCGGGCGCGCGGTTAACATAGATATGCAGGGCGGGCGTCAACGGATAGAGACCGGCAGACACATTGGCGTCAGTCGGCAGCGCGTAGGATGCGCCCGTGCCGGCGGCGAGAGGCACGATGCGAACCTCGGGCATGGCGGAGGAATCAAAGAAACCCACAAGCCCGATGCCAAACGGATCGGCCGCGACGGCGGCAATCACGTCCGCGAGCTTCGGTAACCCCTCGTAGACGGGTGCGAACGGCCGCTTACCCAGCAGCGAAGTGCGGATCGAGGTGGCGAAACCGCCCTCATCGCGCGGGCCGTAAAGATGGATGGCGCGATGCGCCCACGCACCCTTAACCCCCAGCTGGCCCCAAGAGGTGACATCGCCTCCGGGCGCGCCGTGGGTGAAAATGCGGGCGACCTGCGCCACCGTCAGGCCGGCCAGGGGGTTCCCGGCGTTGACGTAGATCGCGGGGGGATTCTTGTGCTTCGGGCGCGAGTAGCCGCCCCACCCGATGCGCACGTCAAACGGCTCGTAGCCGAATGTCTCCTTGAAGCCGGCCACGTCGGTCGGCCACGCCTCGCGACCCATCGGTCCAAACGCCGAAACGCCGGCCGTCAGGCCACCGATGCCGGTCGAGGAGCCCTTAAGCAGCATGGTGAACTTGAACCCCGGGTGTGTCTTGGTGAAGAGCTCGTTCCACTTGTTCAGCAGATCCTCCATGCCGTCGTTGCCGACAATGGAGATGGCGCCGTCTGCGAGCACGTAGGACGCACCCTTCGGCACCTCGACCGCGTGGGGCACGTAAGATTGGGCCGGAGCCAGGGCGGCCGCGGCCAAGGCGAGGCCGATCAGCGCCACCGGGCGTGACAGTAGCGAGGAAATGGAAATCATGGGTAGGGTTTAGTCGAGTTTGGCCAGCTCGGCCGCCGCTTCCGCGGCGGTTAGGGGAATGTAACCGTTCGCCTCAGCGGCGATGATGCGCTGGCCTTCCTGCGACAGGATGAGCCGGAAATATTCCTTCACCACGGGGTCCACCCGCTGGCCGGGTACACGGCGCACGTAGAAATACAAGTAGCGGCCAAGCGGGTAGCGGTTGGCCGTGATGTCCTCGATACTGCCGGTGGAGTACGGGCCATCCGCTTTTTCGGCCAGGGCGATCTGCTTGACTGCGGGATTGGCGACGCCGATGGCCGCGAGGCAGATGCCGTTCACGTCCCCCGCCACACCCTTGATGAGTTCCTCCGTGTTGTTCATCTGGTCAGCGCGCGCCGACAGCTGCCGGCCTGCCAGAACCCGTTTCTGCATGTAATCGCCGAAACCGCTGGCCTCGGGCGTGGCATAGGGATGGATCGGCTGCTTCGCCCACTCCCCTTTCACACCAAGCTGGACCCAGCCGGAGATGTCACCCGCATGGTGGCCTCGGGCGAAGATGCGCGCGACCTGTTCCATCGTCAGACGGTCGAGCGGGTTGGCTTGGTTGACATAGATGGCGAGGTTCGTGGCGAACTTGCCCGGGACGTTGGAGTCATGCGCCACGTGAATCTCAACCGGCGCCTGCCCCACGATCTTCGCGTAGGGCACGAGTTCGACGCCGTTGACCTCGCGGCCGAGTGGCGCGAAGAGCGTGACCCCATGCGTGAGGAGGGGCATGCCAGTCGTCGTGCCCTTGAGCTGAACGGCGAACGCGAAACCCGGGTGGGTTTTTTGGAAAAGCGCATTGAAGCCGTGCACCATCACTGCGGCGTGCTCGGCGCCGTTGATGCGGATCGCGCCGTCGGCTTGCACATAACGGGCGCCAGCCGGGATACCTACGGGCTGCGGAACATAGGCCGGTAGAGCTGGGTCGACCGGGCGCTCATAGGCGGCGGCCGCGGTCGCGACCGAGAGGAGGAAGATAAGCGGGATTTTCATGCAAGGGGATGGGTTCAGCTGACAACCTTTCCAGATCGCGCCAGCGTGACAGACGGAGTCGCCGCCGGTGCCTTGGCCGATTGGGCAGCCGTCTTGCCGTATTTGCGGCGCAAGTAGCTCGCGGTGCCGCTATAAGCTAGGACGGGGATGGAAAGTGCACCGCACAGGAGAAGGAACTGCACCACCGGCCCGCCTATCTGGCCCGTGTGCAACGACGCCATCCAGTAATAGAGCCGGTAGCCGGTGCCAGCCTGCCGGTAGGGCGCGGCCCGGATAATTTTCGCGGCGGAAGGCTCGAGCCAAACATAGGAGCGTGCGTACGGATGCGCCGCACCGGCCTCGAGCACATAGGCCGTGATGAGACCCTTCTTCGGCATCGGGATGTAGCCTTCCTCCGCACCTGGGAATACGGCGGCGATGCTGCTGGCCACGGCATTAAAGCCGATGAAGGCGGCAGACTTGGCCGCGGCAGGCGGAATGGGCGGCAGGGTCAGCTTCGAACCGGTCAGCGGGTAGAGCGCATCCTTGGCCCAATCGAGCGAGATAGGCACGCCCGTCGAGACGCTGATGAGCAGCATCACGGCCGCGTAGGCGCCAAAGGTCTTGTGCAGATTGAGGGTCCATGGGCGGCCCTTGAGCCGGCGGTTGAGAGTCAGGCCGGCCTTGAGCGCCCGCCGCGACGCCGGCCACCAGAGCACGATGCCCGAAAAAATGATAATGCCGAAGATCAGCGCAACATAACCCATGATCGGTTCGCCGATGGTGGGCTCGAGCAGAAGAAACTTGTGCATGCCCTCGGCCCAGCCGAACAACGAACCATAGCGCTGGCGAACGCCCAACACCGAGCCGGTGTAAGGGTTGAGGTGAACATAGTCCCGGTTGGAAAAATAGACCAGAAAGGGGGCGGTCGGATCGCCGTAGTAGCGGATGCTTTCGATCTCCCCGGTCGGATGCGCCGCGCGGGCGCGGGCCACGAGATCGTCAGGCGCCAGCCGCACGAGGCCGGGCTCCACCACAAATTTCTGCGAATCGAGGCGGCGTTCGAGCTGGGGGCGGAAAACCAACATGGAGCCGGTGACCGCCACGACCACGAGGATCAACCCGATGGTAAGACCCGCCCAAAGATGGAGAGGCAACAATACTTTGCGGGTAAACGCACTCATGGGGCGGGAAGGAACTTGCCACGAGACACTGAAACGAGGCTGAACCTCTGCTGAATTCTAATTAAGCCAGAGGCGGCCGAACTCCCACCACCTTGGCTCCTCCCGGCGGATTACCGCAGAATCAGCGGGGATCATTTTGCGTCAACTCCCGGAACCAAGCGGGACGGCGCAAACGTGCCCAACTGGCAGTCACCGTGCCCTTGATCATGGAGGCAAAAGTACCGGATTCCCCGACGGTGGCCTTGTAGATGTGAACAAGCAGGGCCCCCGACATAATGACCGCGACGACCCGGTGACTCGTGCGGCAGACGGCATAAACGCCGTGCGGCATCCACAGCTCGCGCCGCCACCACCACACCAGTCCGCTGATCAACAACCACACCGTGCTGACAATAAACGCCCAAAAATACAGCTTCTGGCCCCCGTTGAAGAAACCGGTGTCGGGTGGAGGCAGTTGATCCGGCCGCAGCCCGTGCTGCGGCAGATGCCGGATGAAGTGGGAATC
>JBDTJA010000341.1:0-1972 GCA_039936075.1 Opitutaceae bacterium
AACAAAAAGGCTATCCTCAGCCGCTGTCGCGACGACTATCCGACGAAAATGCGGCTGAAATACGCGCCGTACTACCTGGCCATGGAGTCGCAAAAGGACACGACCGTGCGGCTGGACGGGCGCGAAATGATCATGCTTTCGAGCAACGATTATCTCGGTCTGTCCTTTCACCCCAAGGTCATCGAGGCCGCCAATGCCGCGACCCGCCAATGGGGCACCAGCACGAACGGCGCGCGTTCCTCCAACGGCTCGCGCACGTTTCATGTGGAGCTGGAGGAAAAGCTCGCGGCCTTCCTCGGGAAGGAAGCCTGCCATATTCACGCCGCCGGTTATCTCTCGGTGATGACCACTGTCGCCACCTTCGCGCAGAAGGGCGATGTCATCCTCGGCGACAAGAACCTCCACTCCTGCCTCTGGGATGGCATCCGCCTCTCCCACGCCACCGTCGAGCGTTTTTCGCACAACAGCCCCGACGACCTGCGCGAGGTGCTCAGCGCAAGCAATCTCGACGCCGCCAAGTTGCTCGTCGTCGAGGGCGTTTACTCGATGGAAGGCCACATCGCCCGCCTGCCCGAGCTCACTGACATCGGCGAGGAATACGGCTGCTTCACAATTCTCGACGATGCCCACGGCTTCGGCGTCCTCGGTCGACAGGGTCGCGGCACCACCGAGCATTTTGGCCTCGGCGACAAGGTGGACCTGATCTGCGGCAGCATGTCCAAGTCGCTCGCCAGCACCGGAGGTTACGTGGCGGGCTCGCGCGAAGTCATCGAGTATCTGCGCACCAATTCGAAGCAGACGATTTTTTCCGCCGCGATCAGCGCGGGCCAGACCGCCGCGGCCATGGCCGCGCTTGAGATCATGCAGACCGAGCCGGAGCACCTCGAGCGGCTCTGGGCCAACACGAAGAAGTACAAGGCCATGCTCAAGGGCCTGGGTCTCGACATCTGGGGCAGCGAAACGCCCGCCGTGCCGATCGTGCTGGGTTCAAAGGAACGCGTCTATCCTTTCTGGAAGGCCCTGCTCGACAAGGGGGTCTTCACGGTCATGTCCATCGCGCCCGCCGTCCCCGCTGGCAAGGATCTGATCCGCACCGCCATCTCGGCGATGCACACCGAGGAGCAGCTCGAAAAAATCGCGGACGCGATGGCGTACGCGGTGAAAAAACTCTGAGCCGCGCTCAGGGGTTCAGTGTCGCTGCCACGGTCGCGGCGGCTTCGGCCCAAGTCGGCAGCGGACGAGTCGCCGCTTCTTGCGCGAGCCGCGCCAGCAGGACGTCGTCCGTCAGTATTTGGCGCAGCGCTTCCGTCCACGCCGGGAGATCGTTGACCGCCACCGGCCAACAACCGCCCCCATCCGCATTTTCGCGCAACACGGGCAGGTCGCTGCACACGCAAGGCACGCTCTGCCAGAGCGATTCCAGCAGCGGCAATCCGCACCCTTCCGCCAGCGTGGGGAAAACGCTCACGCGCGCCGTCCGATAAAGTGCAGCCAATGCCCCGTCATCCGCCGTTTCGTGATAGCGCAGATTCGGAAATTTTTTCCGCAGCGACTTGATCCGCGCCACGATCGGCGTGCCAAAATGCGGATTCACCCGGCCCACCAAATGCAGTTCAAAGCGGCGCCCCTCGGTCCACAGCTGCTCCGCGACGTCGAGTAAGAGCAGCTGGTTTTTGCGCGGTTCCAGAATGCCCACGCATAAAAGCTGCGGCACCACGCCAGCCTCTATCACCCACGACGTCACGCGCGGAGCGCCGTTGAAATCCGCCCCCAGCGCCAGCACCTCCACCGGCGGCACGTTCGCCAACCCCTGCCATTGCCAGAAACCGGTCAGCTCCGCCCGGCTCGCTTCCGACACGGCCCAGACGTGGTCGAAGCGCGCCAGCATCTTCATGTAACCGGGATGCCGCGCGACGCTTTGCGGCCACGTGATCTGGGGAAACTTCAAGGGGATCGCGTCGTGGAAAACTGC
>JBDTJA010000342.1:0-11260 GCA_039936075.1 Opitutaceae bacterium
GAAGATCACTCCTGTTTCAGTAGGTAGTGGCATCCCTTGCTGTGGGGGTTGAGGGTGGCGGCGTGCACTACGAGCAATGCCGATTGCACGGCGTTGCGCAGCTCGATGAGTTCGCGGGTCAGCCGGCAATCGCGATAGAACGCCAGGATGTCTTCGCGCAACTCCAGCAGGATCCGTCGCGCTCGCGCCAGCCGCCGGGGCGAACGCACAATGCCAGCGTAATTCCACATGGTCTGCTGGACCAGCTGCAGATCCTGCCGGATCAGTAGCGGATCGGCTTCGCGCTCGGGCCACAACCAGGGGGACGGAACCGGCAGATGAAAGACGTCTTTGCGCAAGTCCACCGCATCGGCGCGCGCCGTCGCCCGCGCCCCCACCAGCGCCTCCAAAAGTGAGGTGCTGGCCAGCCGGTTCGCGCCGTGCAGACCCGTACAGGCGGTCTCCCCGATGGCGTTCAGGTTTTGCACATTGGTCCGTCCGTGCAAATCAGTGTGCACGCCTCCGCACGAATAATGCGCCGCGGGCACCACCGGGATGGGTTCACGGGTAATGTCCACGCCGTGCGCCAGACACCGCTGGTAGATGCTCGGAAAGCGATCACGCACAAATTCCGGACGCAACGCCGCCAGATCGAGCCAAACGCATGCCTCCCCACTCTTGGCCAGATAGTCCTGCACTGACCGGGCCACCACGTCGCGCGGCGCCAGCGATCCACGCGGATCAAGTTCGTCCATAAAACGATGTCCATGCCGGTCCACCAGCACCCCACCTTCGCCGCGCAACGCCTCCGTGATGAGAAATCGCGGCGCGTTGCGCCCGTAGAACACCGTCGGGTGAAATTGCACGTACTCGAGGTCAATCAGCCGCGCACCCACCCGCCACGCCATCGCGACGCCGTGCCCGACACTTCCGGGCTGGTTCGTGCTGTGCAGGAAAATTCCGCCGAGCCCCCCGGTCGCAAGAATTGTTTTCTTGGCCGTGATGGCCGCAACCTTGCCCGTCGTGGTGTCGAGCACGTAGGCGCCGAAGCAGGTCAGCGGCTGATAGCGATCCACGGGATCTGTGGAGTTGTGCGACAAGGTCAGCAAATCCACCGCACCCCATCCGCTGCGGCGGGTGATGCCCGGCGTGGTGTCCACGCGACGCATCACCCCTTCGAGGATGCCGTGGCCCGTCGCGTCCTTCATGTGAATGATGCGCCGCGCGCTGTGGCCCGCCTCCCGCGTGAAATCCAGTCCACCGGCAGCATCGCGATCAAAACCGATCGCCAGTTCGTCGAGCAGCAGTTCCCGCAGGGCTTCGGGCCCCTCGCTCACCAATTGCTCCACCGCCGCGGGATTGGACGTGCCATCACTGGCCGCAATGATGTCTCGCGCGAGCAACGCGTGATCCGAGGTGTCGTCGTAAATGATGCCGCCTTGCGCCCAGTCACTGTTGGCCTCGAGCGGTGCGCCGAACGACAGGAGCTCGACCCGCTGCCCTGCCCGCGCCGCATGCAGCGCATACGCCGAGCCGGCGAGACCGGCCCCGATTACGAGACAATCTGTCTGGATCACGTCCATGCGATTCACCGGCGACGACGTGGCCACAGGGTCAGGCTCAGGTCGGCCGCTGGCGCGGAATGCGTCAGGGCTCCGACACTGATCACATTTACGCCCGGCAGGGCGAACTCCCGCAGCGTCTCGAGCCGAACGCCGCCGGAAACTTCCACTCCGGCCCGGCCCGCAATGAGCTTTACCGCCGCGCGGATCTGCGCGGGCGTAAAATTATCAAGCAGGATCACTTCGGCCCCGGCCCGACATGCCGCGCGCACCTCCGCCAGGTTTTCCGCCTCGACTTCGACCTTCGCGAGATGCGGAGCCGCCGCGCGGGCCAGAGTCACGGCGCGGGCGAGCGAGCCGGCCGCCGCGATATGATTGTCCTTGATCAGCACATGTTCACCCAGCGAGGAGCGGTGATTGTGACCACCGCCGCAGCGCACCGCATATTTTTCCAATGCGCGCCAACCGGGCGTCGTTTTGCGCGTGTCCACAATGCGCACCCCCGTGCCGGCCGCGACTTCGACAAACCGCCGAGTCAGAGTCGCGATCCCCGACAGTCGCTGCAGGAAGTTGAGGGCCGTCCGTTCCGCCGTGAGCAACGAGACCGTGGGCCCCGCCACGCGCAGGACGATTCCGCCCTTCTTCACCCGCGTCCCGTCGCGCGCGACCAGGGTGACTTTCAATTTCGGGTCCACGCGCGCGAAGACCTGCTCCGCGATCTCCAGGCCCGCCGGCACAAGGTCATGTCGCGCCTCGATGAATGCCCGGGATTCGTGGCGCGCGGGAAAGATCGCGCGACTGGTGACGTCGCCGAGCCCCGCGTCTTCCTCCAGTGCGAGGTCGATCAAATGGTCAGTCCGTGGGTGCAAGGGTAAACATCCTTTCAATGCTGCGGGCCGCGCGCTGGCGCAGGTCCTCGTCAAGCGTGATGATTTGGTCGGGGCGCGGCGCGGCGAGGGCGTCGCGCACTTTTTCGAGCGAGTTGAGTTTCATGTACGGACACAGCCGGCAACCCCCGATGAATCGTTTTTCCGGCGCCTCCACCTGCAGCCGACCGACCAGGCCGCATTCCGTCAGCATCAGGAAGTACGGGGCCGCCGTGTGCTTCACATATTTCATCATCGCCCCGGTGCTGCCGACAAAATCCGCCGCCGCGGCCACCTCGGGCGGACATTCGGGATGCGCGACAATCTTGAGTCCAGGAAACTGCGCGCGGGCGGCGGCTACCTGGGTCGCGTCGAAGGCGTCGTGTACGATGCAGGTTCCGTCCGAAGAGATAATTTCCTTGTCGACGCCGCGCTGCTTGAGTTCGTTCCGGACATTTTCGGCCATGAGCCGGTCGGGCACGAACAAGATGCGCCGCTCCGGCAACTTTTGGATAATATCGTAGACGTTGCCCGACGTGACGCAGACATCTGACTCAGCCTTCACTTCGGCGGTGCTGTTGATGTAACAGACGACGGCCGCATCGGGATAGAGCGCCTTGAGCTTTCGCAGTTCGTCACCGGTCAGCGAGTCAGCCAACGAGCAGCCCGAGGCGCGATCGGGCACGACGACGGTGGCCTGCGGTGAGAGGATTTTTGCCGTCTCTGCCATGAACACGACTCCGGCAAACACGATCATCTTCGCTGACGCCAGCCGGGCCTGCTGGCTCAGGTAGTACGAGTCGCCCTTGAAGTCGGCCACGCCGTAAATGATCTCGGGCTCGACGTAAGAATGCGCGAGGATCACCGCCTGCCGGGTCTGTTTCAGCCGGTTGATCTCGAGCGTGAGGGGGGCGATGCGACGGCAGGCTGCGTAGTCCCATTTCACTCCCGGCTCGCAGTCGACCGGCAGCAGGACGCGGAACAGGCGCTCGGCTTCAATCTCGATTTGGTCGTCCTTGGCAATCATGGCGGGGTGATTTCCTTCGCGTGGACCGCTTCGATCCGGTTGTCGTTTCCCAGCAGAACCACCCGTGACGAATGGGAAGCCACTTCCGACGGCTCGAGCTCGGCATAGGCCGCGATAATCACGCGATCGCCAAGGTTGACCAGACGCGCCGCGGCACCATTGAGCTGCACCTGGCCGGCCTCACCGTAGATCACGTACGTCGTGAAGCGAGCGCCGTTGGTGATGTCATAAACATCCACTTGCTCGAACTCGAGCAGTCCGGCCTCGCGGCAGAGGCCGCGGTCCAGCGAGATGGATCCCTCGTAGTCCGGATCGGCCGCCGTGACCGTGGCCCGGTGCAGTTTGGTTCTTAGAAATTTTCGTCGCATGGTCGGAGATTATTTCCTGATCGCGCCACTCTCGCGGTTGAGCAAAACGGCTTGCTTCAAGCCGCTTAGCACCAACTCCGGCACGATCTCATCAAACAGGCGCTCGTGCTCGAACATTCGCGCGAATCCACCGGTGCCGATGATGTAGGGCTGCGCGGACGGAAAAACCTCCCGTTTCAGTTTCATCAGCAGGTATTGAATCGCGCCAACATGGCCGAAATAGAGGCCGGATTGAATGCTCTCCGTCGTCGTGCGGCCGAGCACCGTCTCGGGTTGAGCGATTTCGACGCGCGGCAACTTCGCCGTGTGGCTGGCCAGCGTCTCGGCGGACACGCCCACGCCCGGCAGGATGATGCCGCCGAGATAATCCCCCGCGGCTGTCACCGCATCGAAGGTGGTTGCCGTGCCGCAGTCCACCACGATGAGATCCCGACCGGGGTGGCGTTGCGTTCCGGCAATGGCGCCCGCGATCCGGTCCGCCCCCACCTCGAGCGGATTGCGATACTTCACCTTGAGGCCCGTCTTCACGCCCGCCTGCAGCACAAACGGCTCGCAGCGAAAATAATTCTCCGCTGCGCCGCGCAGGCTGTAGAGCGCCGCCGGGACGACCGAGCAGATCGCCACGCCGGTCACGGTGCGGGGATCCAAGCCGTTCTCCCGCAGCACCGAAGTGAAGAAAATTCCGAGTTCATCCGTCGTACCGAGCGGGTGGGTGGATTTGCGAAACTGACAACGCAGCGTGTCGCCGTCGAAGACGCCGCCGTGAATTTGGGTGTTACCGATGTCGAGACAGAGGAGCATGGGGTGGATTTAGGTGGCAAGCAGCGCTTTCGCCGGGTGGCCGGCGGAAAGAAGTCGTTCGAGTTCGACCGCCAGACCGGTGCGCGTGGGACAACGGGCGGTGACCAGGCCATCCGCCTGGTAGATGATTGCGGGGAAATCTTCGTCATTCCGGCGCGCCTGCAGATCGTTGTGCACGACCCAGTCTGCGCCGGATCGCGCGAGCAAGGTCTGCACGGCACTCTCGGCCTCGGATGCGTTCGCGCCGGTCGTCAGCTTGAACGCGACAATCTGGAGATCAGGGTTGCGACTGCGCTCCCGCAGGCCGTCGACGAGCTTGGGCGTTCGTCGCAGGTGAAGCACCGACGCGTGATCAGAATCGAGCTTGCCGCCGTTGGGCGCTCGCCGCGCGCCGTTCACCTCGATGGCTTCGATTGCAAAATCGCTCACCGCCGCAGCGTGAATCACCGCATCGAATTCCCCGGTCGCCAGATTACGGGTCAATGCCTCGTCGAGTTCGGTGATTGAACCAAAATATTCGTCCTGCACAGAAGCTGACGCCGCGGCCGCGCCGCGGGCCCGCAACAGCGTGACCCGATGGCCACAACGGGCGAAATATGTCGCAATCCCCGCGCCCGTCCGACCCGTGCTTACGTTGGTCAACACGCGAACCCCATCAACCGGCTCGGCCGTCGGGCCGCTGGTCACCAATACGCGCAAGGCCCGGACTGGCCGCGCTAAAACCGCTTCCAAATAAGCCACGATCTCCGCGGGTTCGGCCAGCCGGCCTTCCCCGGTTTCACCGCAGGCGGTACGTCCCCGCCCCACCGGAATGAAGCGCACGCCCCATTCGCGCAGTCGCGCCACGGCCGCCGTGGTCGCCGGATGACTCCACATTTCGGGGTTCATGGCGGGCGCCATCACCAAGGGTTTGGTGCGATCATGCGCAAGAAACAGCGCGCCGACCAGGTCATCGGCCAGTCCCGCCGCACAGCGGTTGATTGTGTTGGCCGTCGCCGGACAGATCACCACGACCTCGGCCCACCGGCTCAACTCGATGTGCTCCAGCGCCGCGCCGGATGCAAAAAGATCCCCGAGCACGGGCTGCCCGGTCAGCCCTTCGAGGGTGGCCGCGCCCACGAAATGCCGCGCGGATTCCGTCGCCACCGACCTTACCCGGTGGCCGCGCTGCACCAGTTGCGAGATGACCTCGCAGGCTTTGTACGCGGCGATGGAGCCGGTGAGGACCAACGCGATGTTAGAGCCGGACATTGTCGATCAGGCGGACTCCTTCCAGCCGCACCGCGCCCATGCGCACCCCGTCGTGATCCTCCACGTAATCCACGGCAAAGCCTGCCGCCCGCAGCGTGTGGGCGGCCGTCGCCGCATCGGGTGACGCCCGCAACGCCTGGGGAAAAATCGTCGCCTGACTGCGACCCGAGGTCGAGAGCCGGAGATTGCGCGAACTGAGCGCCAGTCCATCGGGATCGCGGACAGTGACGCATGGCACAATTTCCACCGGCAAAAACAGCGCTTGGGCCATATCTCGCACCAGCTGCAATTGCTGCCAGTCCTTTTCCCCGAAATAAGCCCGATTGGGCCGCACGAGGTTGAGCAGTTTAAGCACGACGGTTAACATGCCCTCGAAATGTCCCGGCCGGTGCTTGCCTTCCCAGCGCGTGCTCATCGGGTGTTCGGTCACGCGGTACCGGTAATCATTCGGATAGAGTTCCTCCGTCGAGGGGAACAGCACGCAATCCGCGAGTCCCTCCGCCAGTGCCAGGTCGGCCGCGTGGGCGCGCGGGTACTTTGTCAGGTCAGCTGGATCGTCGAACTGGGTCGGGTTCACGTACACGCTGAGCACCACGCAATCATTCTCGGCGCGCGCGCGTTCCAGGAGCGCGCGATGGCCCGCATGGAGTGCTCCCATCGTGGGCACAAAACCCACCACCCGGCCCGCCCGCTCCATGCGAACCCGTTCCTCCCGCCATTCGGCCAGTTTTTCAAAGACGCGCGCCATGCTCAAAAACCCTCCTTGTTCAGCGGAAACCGCCCGCGCCGCACCGCCGCGGAGAAACGCGCCGCGCCACGCCGTACGAGGGCGGCTCCGTCCACAAACCGCCGCGCAAACCGCGGCTGAAAGTCGGGGTTCAATCCCAGTAGATCCTGCAGCACGAGCACCTGGCCGTCGCAAGATCGGCCGGCACCGATCCCGATCGTCGGCACCGGCAGCTCCGCGGTGATTTCCCGCGCCAGCGCCTGTGGAATACATTCCAGGACCAAGGCAAACACTCCCGCCGCCGCTAGCGCGGCCGCGTCCTCCCGCAATTGCCCGGCCGCCACGGCATCACGACCTTGCACGCGATATCCACCCAAGGCGTACACGGATTGCGGCGTGAGCCCGAGATGACCCATCACCGGAATACCCGATTCCACCAGATGATGAATCACATCGGTGTGGCCTCGGGCACCTTCGATTTTTACCGCCTGCGCGCCCGCTCTCAGCAATTGCGCCGCAGAGTCCAGCGCATGTGCCCTGCCCTGCCGCACCGTCAGAAAAGGCATGTCGGCGACAAGAAATTTTCCGGGCGCCCCTCGAGCGACCGCCCGGGTGTGCATCGCCATGAGTTCGATTGTCGCGCCCAACGTATCGCGTTCGCCGTGCACCACCATCATAGCGCTGTCGCCGACGAGAATCGCATCAATCGGTTGGTCCGCCAGCAAACGCGCGGACCAGGCATCGTAGGCCGTGACCATGACGATCTTCCCGCCGGCCGCCTTCGCCGCCGCGAAACCATGAATCGAGGCCAAACCTCGCGCCGGTGGCGCGGGCCAATCAACGGCTTTGATCACTTTGCCCCCGTGGTTTTTCCCTCACGGAAAACCTACGGCAGGCAAAAGCTGACCTGGGTGCTTGTCGCATTGCGATGAAGCCTCGGTATCCGGTGAACATGATGGTGAAGAGTGTCCGGTCGCGATCGTGTTCGCGCTAGACAAGCACACTGATTGCCAAACCTTCCGCCTGTGCAACTAGAATTAGGCCTTGGCCGCGGCGCCGCCGCGTGGCCCGGGCCAGCCTTTTCTTTCCGTACGCATCCTCGAAAGTGATGAAAAGAACCTGATGCGGGACCTCTCCTGCGCCGTTAAGCGTTCACGGGCTCGAGGGTACTTGCCGGGCCATTCCCGAATCTAAATCTGTCCTGTGACATTTTCGCCGTTGCTGTTCCGGTGAAAACGAATCTGCAGTAGCGGTCCATTTGCGCAAAAGACTCTGGGACCCACATTGCTCGCGGTCCCTTCCAATCTTACAGATTCCAACACCTCATGTTCAGCGGCATCGTAGAAAAAATCGGCCTGATCGGCGAAATCCGCGACACGCCGCACCAGCGCATCGTTTCCATCGGAACGCCCGCCGGCTGGAAATTCACGGAGGGCGAGAGCGTGGCCGTGGAGGGGGTCTGCTCGACCGTGCAGCAGCGCGCCGCCCGGAGTTTTCAGGTCGTTTACATGCACGAGACCTTGCGACGCACCACCCTCGCGTCCCTGCGCCGCGGCAGCCGCGTTAATCTCGAACGCAGCCTTCGCCTCAATGGTTTGGTGAGCGGACATCTGGTGCAGGGCCATGTGGACACCACCGGCAAGATCCAGCGTATCCGGAAAGAGGGCGAAGCGCGGATCTATCAGTTCGACCTGCCCGCCAGTTACCTACGCTATATCGTCGAGAAAGGTTCCATCGCCATTGACGGCATCAGCCTGACCGTGACGGCAACGACCGCACGCGGATGCAGCGTCTCGGTGCTGGCCTACACGCTCGCCCACACCACGCTCGGCGGGAAAAAGGCGGGCGAGCGCGTGAACATCGAGGTCGATCTCGTGGCTAAGTATGTAGAGAAACTTTCCTCGCGATGAGAACCAAGCCTTCCGTCCCTCCCGTGTCGCGCGCCCTGGCTGCGAGCAGTCGAATCGCCATCATCCGGGCTGAATTCAACCCGGAGATCACGATCAGCCTCGAACAGGCGTGCCTCGCCACCTTACTCGCCGCGGGCGTTCCCGACTCCCGGATTGATCGTTTCACCGTGCCCGGCTGCTTCGAGATTCCGTTGCTGGCGCAGCGACTGGCAAAGCAGCGCCGCTACCATGCGCTGATCGCCCTCGGAGCGATCATCCGCGGTGACACCTATCATTTCGAGTTGGTCGCGAACGAATGCGCCCGCGGCATCATGGACGTGTCGCTGCGACACGACGTACCGATCATTTTTGAGGTCCTGGCCGTGAACCATCGAAAAGACGCCCTGCGCCGCGCCGGCAACAATCAGCTGAACAAGGGCATTGCGGCCGCGGGCGCCGCGCTGGCCGTGCTCACGCAACTCCATTCGATCAAATGAAAGCTGCCACCATTGATGACGCCCTCGCCGACCTCCGTCGCGGACGCATGGTGATCGTGCGCGACAGCCTCGATCGCGAGAACGAAGGGGATCTAGTTTTCGCGGCGCAAAAAGCGACTCCCGCAATGGTCAACTTCATGATCAAGGAAGGCGGCGGCCTGATCTGCGTGGCTCTCCCCCGCGAAACCGCCGTGAACCTGGAGCTGCCACCGATGGTCGCGGCGGCGGACAATGCGACCGCCTACGGCTGTGACTTCACCGTGTCGGTGGATGCCCGTCGCGGCATCAGCACGGGTATTTCCGCCGAGGACCGGGCGATCACCATTCGCCAGCTCGCCTCGCCGGCCGCCCATTCCTATGACTTCGTCCGTCCGGGGCATGTTTTTCCCGTGCGCGCGCGTGCCGGTGGCGTGCTGGTGCGGACGGGCCACACCGAGGCGGCCGTCGACCTGGCGCGGCTCGCCGGATTGCGGCCGGTGGCGGCGATCTGCGAAATTCTAGATAAGAGCGGCCGGGCGGCGCGGGCGGGAGCGTTGGAGCGACTCGCCCGCAAACACCGGCTGAAAGTGGTGACGATCGAGCAACTCATCGAATACCGCCGGTCACGCGAGCAATTGGTCAAGCGACTGGCGTCGGCCCAAATGCCCACGACCTACGGACAGTTCACCGCTCACGTCTACGATTGCCCGTCACAGAACCAGCAGCACGTCGCTCTGGTCATGGGTAAAGTTTCAGCGACCAAGCCGACGCTGGTGCGCGTGCACTCGCAGTGTCTCACCGGCGACGTGCTGCACTCCATCCGGTGCGATTGTCACGACCAACTCGAAACCGCGATGCGCAAAATTCAGGAGCGGGGCGCGGGCGTGATCGTCTACCTTAGCCAGGAAGGACGCGGCATTGGTCTCGCCAACAAGATCCTCGCCTATGCCCTGCAGGACCAGGGTCTCGATACGGTCGAGGCCAACGAAAAACTGGGACTACCCGTCGACATGCGCGACTATTCCGTGGGGGCCCAGATCCTTCACGACCTCGGTGTGCGAAAAATTCACCTGCTCACCAACAATCCAAAAAAGATCTCCGGCATCGCCCGCTACGGGTTAAAGATCGTGCAGCGAGTTCCCCTGGAAACGAAGCCGCGCCAAACGAATCGCGCGTACCTCCGGGTGAAGAAGGCCAAGCTCGGGCATCTGCTGAGCAAGGTGCAATAAATGTCGTCGTCCTCCTTCTATATGCGGCTGGCGCTGAAGCTGGCGCGCCACGCCCCGCATCCACCCTATCCCAATCCATGGGTGGGTTGCGTGATTGTGAAGGAGGGCCGGATCGTGGGCCGCGGCTGGCACAACGGACCCGGCACGAGCCATGCCGAAGTGGTCGCGCTCAAGCAGGCCGGCGCGCGGGCGCGCGGAGCCATGGTTTATGTCACGTTGGAACCCTGCTGTCATTACGGGCGCACTCCGCCCTGCACGGATGCCTTGATTCGGGCCGGCGTGCGTGAGGTGGTTTTTGCAATGCGCGATCCGAATCCCCAAGTGGCGGGCCGGGGCGCGCGACTGCTGCGCGCGGAGGGCATCAAGGTGACGTCCGGGCTATGTGCCGCGGAGGCCCGTGCGCTCAACGAAGTGTACCTGAAATTCCGGGCGACCGGTCTGCCGTTCATCAGCGTCAAGATCGCCTCCAGTCTGGACGGCAAAACCGCCACGCGGACCGGGCATTCAAAATGGATCACCGATCCGGCGGCGCGTCGGCACGGCCGGCAGTTCCGCGTGGATCACCAAGCCGTCCTGACCGGTATCACGACTATTTTGGCAGACGACCCGCACTTGGGTCCCCGCCGCCGCGGGGCGCCCGAGCCTTGGCGGGTGGTGTTGGACTCGGCCTTGCGCACGCCGCCACTCAGTAAGGTGGTCGGGACCGGACGGTGCATCATTGCTTGCACGCGCGCGGCCAGCCAACAGCGGCAATCGCAGTTGGAAAAGCACGGCGCGCAGGTCTGGCGTTTTCCCGGTCGACGGGTGCCGCTTCGCCGATTGCTCGCCCAGCTCGCGGAACAGGGAACGATCAGCGTGCTCGTGGAAGGTGGCAGCGAGGTGCTCGGCAGTTTTTTTGACGAAGGCTTGGTGGATCGGGCCTACTGGTTTATTTCTCCCAAAATCCTCGGCTCCCAATCCGCTCAGTCCGCCATTGGCGGTTTGGGGGTCGCGCGGCTGGCCGAAGCAACCCATCTGCGACAGGTGAAGGTTATGGCAGTGGGTGACGGCTGGCTATTTACCGGCGCCGTAAGCCGCTACGCCCT